>NZ_JAWOTI010000021.1:0-95960 GCF_033338775.1 Vibrio sp. Vb1018 | reverse complement strand
GCTACGACGATTGATGGGCGTAGCCGCTCAGATCGTAGTTTCTTGATTTAGTTCCATCGAATTACGCAACAAAGCCCCTTTCCATATGCAAAATAGAGCATTCAATCTATCATTTTTATTGAACCGAAATCACACTTTTAACGCTAAACCGTGATGTTAATTCAATATAAGAAGTATGCTCATTGTGTCACGCACAGGGCAAACCATTCGAAAGAGTGGGACGCAAAGCCTCCGGCCTGAACCATATTACGATATGGAAGGTAGCGGGGTTACCGATGGCAAGTGTGTAAGCAATGACTTTACTCTGTAATGACATTGTTTTTACGCATGTTTGCTACTCTCTCGGACCTGACTTTTGGTGGCGTAATATTAATTACACCGAGATAACAAAACATGGATAAACCGATACTCAAAGACTCTATGAAGCTATTTGAGGCACTTGGTAATATCAAGTCGCGCTCAATGTTTGGTGGCTTCGGACTATTCGCTGATGAAACAATGTTTGCACTAGTGGTAAACAATCAGCTTCATATCAGAGCAGACCAAAAAACTTCATCTGACTTCGAGAAACAAGGGCTAAAGCCTTACGTTTATAAAAAACGTGGCTTTCCAGTCGTTACAAAGTACTACGCTATTTCCAGCGATTTATGGGAATCAAGCGAACGCTTAATCGAAGTAGCGAATCAATCATTGAAAAAGGCAAAGCTTGAGAAAGAACAGCAAGCAAGTACAAAGCCTAACCGTTTGAAAGATTTGCCTAACTTACGACTGGCTACCGAGCGCATGCTAAAAAAAGCCGGCATCGAATCCGTAGAGAAGCTTGAAGAGGAAGGTGCGCTTAACGCCTATAAAGCGATAAGAGATACGCACTCTGCAACCGTCAACATTGAGTTGCTATGGGCACTAGAAGGTGCTATCAACGGCACTCATTGGAGTGTGGTACCTCAAGCTCGCCGAGATGAGTTGATGAACGGCCTCCAATAAAAGTCGGCCTAAAAACTATCTTGTAAAACCGCAGTCTAATCTGCGGTTTTTTTGTGAAATTTTTTCGGTTTTCCTACTGTCTTATTACATATATCCCAAATTGGAATCAAAATTATGAATAAGAAACTGATATTAGGTCTCATCCTACTAGCGGCTATCGTCTTTTTAGGTATTAACTTTGGCCAGTATTTAACCTTAGAGAATGCAAAAGCCCAACAAGAAGCACTAACTACATACATCGATCAGAATTTTGTATTCTCGGCTGCGATTTACTTTTTTACCTACATTGCAATTACCGCTTTTTCTATCCCAGGAGCGGCAGTAGTCACCTTACTTGGTGCAGCCTTATTTGGTTTTTGGACAAGCTTGCTACTGGTTTCTTTCGCTAGCACTATGGGGGCAACACTGGCCTTCTTGAGCAGCCGATACTTATTGCGTGACTGGGTACAAAACAAATTCGGAAATAAACTCAACGCAATTAATCAAGGTGTCGAAAAAGACGGAGCTTTTTATCTATTTTCCTTGCGTCTAATCCCTGTATTCCCTTTCTTTCTAATCAACTTACTGATGGGCTTAACACCGATGTCTGTAGGTCGATTTTATCTCACTAGCCAAATAGGTATGCTGCCAGGCACAGCCGTATATCTGAATGCAGGTACTCAATTAGCAACAATTGAAAGCCTATCGGGCATTGTTTCACCCGCAGTATTAGCGTCTTTTGCGCTATTGGGACTATTTCCAATCATCACTAAATGGGTTATGAATAAAGTAAGGCCGACACCAAGTCAGCAAAACTCGTAATTGGTGAAGTGGGTATTTTGATGAAAATATTTATCGCTAAAAACCCAGCAGAAGCACACATTGTATGTGAGCTGCTTAAAGTGGAACAAATTTACTGTGAAGTTCGCGGAGAAGGTATTTTCGGCTTAAAAGGAGAACTGCCGTTTGGTGATGATACCGATCCTTATGTGTGGCTTTTTGACACGGCACAAAAGATGAAAGCTGAAGAAATAGTAAAAGCATATCGAAAACAATCCGATAGGCATGAGTATCAAGATTGGCAATGCCCAAAATGTCATGAAATAAACGAAGGGCAATTTGGTGCATGTTGGCAATGTGGATATCAACTAGGAGAGCTATAGCGGCTCTCCTATTCAGTGGATGCACTCAGTTTTAAGCACATACAGCTTGCTGTTTAATAAACTCGATGGAGTGTTGATTGAAGTCTTCTGGACGCTCTACATTGCATACATGACCACAATTCGGGATTTCTCGTAGAATGCTGAGCTTATGTGCTGCAACCATTTCTTTGACAGGTTTAATAAACATGTAATCCCTGTCGCCCATTAAGTAAAGAGTCGGAATGGGTAACTCTCGATCTTTAAAATATTTCATTAACGGATTTACATCAGCGGCGAGAATAAACCAACGTTTAAATTCTTTTTGGCAAAGCTTCTTGGCTTCGCGAATAAAAAGGTGGCGAGATTCTCGTTGGCTTCTTTGAGGCATAACAATATAAGCGAACAGTTTGTAGAGCCACATGTACGGTAGGATATGCTTACAAAAATTACCTAATTTCACCAATATCTGAGAACGAGTGTTAAGCCTTGTGACAGCACCGCCGAGCACCATCGAACGTACGCGCTCTGATGACAATTCAGCAAGGTTTCGAACAATAATAGTACCAAGCGACATACCGACAAAATGAGCGGATTGGATCTTTAAATGGTCCAATACTTTCAAAATATCTTGGGTAACTTCCGTAAAGGTATAACGGCTAGCAATGAGCTCTTTAAGTAACTGATTTGACTTTCCATGACCTCTTAAATCGATCAGCAATAAGTTAAAGTGTTGCTTGTAAGCTTTAATTTGCTTGAACCAGATAGAAGAGCTACCACCAGCACCGTGCACAAATACAACCCACTCATGACTAGTAGGGTGCAAATAGGTTTTATGAAAAAGTAGCGGCTGGGTCATATTGAGTATCAAAAAGATCGTGCTATTGAGTAAAAAGCCATCCTACCACACTCCCCTTACTCAAGATAATAAAGGCACCTCATTCGGTGCCTTTCGTTACAATTTTAAGTCAAACTAACGCTGAGTGGTAAAGCTGCAAATAAGATTCTGCGGCCTTTTGCCAACAAAAGTCTTGTTGCATCGCGTGCAACTGTACTTTATTCACTTCAGGCTCGTTTTGAGCGTAGAGCAACAGTGCCCTTAGCATCGTTAACAACAATGCCTGCGGTGTCGGTTCGAAAAAAACAAACCCCGTTGCTTCAGATGGGTTTACATCATAATCGCTAACGCTGTCCTTTAAGCCACCAACACCGCGTACTATCGGTAATGTCCCATAAGCCATACTATAGATTTGGTTTAAGCCACATGGTTCAAACTCAGAAGGCATCAAGAAGAAATCAGAACCAGCTTCAACGATATGCGCAAGTTCATTGTCATACGCTTCTACAAAGGCAAATTTGCTAGAAAACTGCGCGGCAACCTCTCGTAACTGAGCGGCAAGAACAGGGTCTCCGGTCCCAACGACAACTAGCTGAACATCGTGCTTCAAAAAATCGGCCAAAGCAGGCAACAAGTAATGAACGCCTTTCTGCTGGGTCAACCGACAAACCATACCGAACATAGCTACATTTTTTTCGGGCAAATTTAGTCGTTGTTGTAATGCTTTTTTACAAGCTTTCTTCCCTTGCGACATACTTTGCTGGTCGGCGCAGTAATTAACCGGCAAGTAGGTATCAGTTTCCGGATTCCAAGCGCTGTAATCACAACCATTCAAGATGCCGACTAAGTCCTGCGCACGTTGCTGAAACTCCCAAGCCATGCCGTGACTGCCAAGCTCTGTTTTTAGTTCCTCTGCGTACGTAGGGCTAACCGCGTTTATCTTATCTGCATTCATTACACCAGCTTTAAGCATCGTAATATGCGTTGCACTCACCGCAGCATCGGGAACGTTTCTACAATGAAACTCTGGCAAACACTGCACGTCTTCATAACTAAATACGCCTTTAAAGACCGCATTGTGAATTGAAATGACGCTTTTAGTATGAGCAAAAAACGGATCATTGCCATACCTGTGCTTGAGCAAAAATGGAACAAGACCTGTGTGCCAATCGTTCGCGTGTATGATATTAGGTTGAAAGGCGAGCTTGGGTAACATATCGAGACATGCTGCACTAAAAAACGCAAAGCGCTCGCCGTTATCAGTATACGCTTGGTTGTTCTCCGCATACATTGATGGTCGATTGAAATACGGCGGACAATCAATCAGGTAAACAGGATTTTGACCTAACATGAGCCGCAAAACTCGATACTCCGTATGCGGCCATGATGTTAATTCTGTTTCTAATACAACTTCTGCGTCTGCGAGTTTATCAATACTGCTGTACGCAGGGATGGTAATTCTTACGTCTTGCTGTAGGTTTTGAAGGGCTTCCGGTAGTGCCTTGGCAACATCTGCCAAGCCACCACTTTTAATGAGGCCTTCAACCTCAGAAGCTACAAACAGAATAGATAAGTTGTTAGTAGCCAACTCGAGCTCCTTTCGGAATAACAACAATGCCCTCCTCAGACACGTGGAAGTGTTTTTTATCTTCTTGAAGATTCACACCAATCTGAGTACCAGGAGCAATATCGGCATCCTTGTCGACAATCACACGACGTAAAACACAGCCTTCGCCAATTTTTACGTCACCAAGAAGTATACATTCGCTGATATCGCAAGCAGAAGCAATATTACTGCGAAAACCAAGCACCGACTTTTCGATTCTTGAGCCTCTAACATAGCTGCCATTACACACTAAACTATCGATTATCTGCACACGACCATTATCAGAGTCGGTAAATGTCGCAGGTGGCAATGGTGGGTAGTAGGTGTGCAATGGCCATTTACGGTTGTACAGCGAAAATGGAGCATCTTTTTCTAGCAGATCCATATGCGCTTGCCAGTACGCATCAATAGTTCCGACATCACGCCAGTACACCTCTTCTTTTTCGCCACTGATTTTGTTGGTACTGAAGTCATACACGAACACATCACCTCTAGGGAACATCTTTGGAATGATGTCCTTTCCAAAATCATGTGATGAAGCTTCATTATCCGCATCTTCGACCAACTCTGAGAACAGTACCTGAGCTTCAAAAACATAGTTACCCATTGAAACTAAAGCGTAATCAGGGTCACCAGGAATCGACTTTGGATTTGCTGGTTTTTCTTCAAAGCCAATCATACGACCTTCACTATCCACTTCGATAACCCCAAATTGCGACGCCTCTTTTAGTGGCATGCGCAATGCAGATACCGTCAGAGAAGCCTGCTTTTCTGAGTGGAAGTTCAGCATTTGTTTGATATCCATCTTATAGATATGGTCAGAGCCAAAAATACAAACTTGCTCTGGTTCCTCTAATTCCATAAAACGCAGGTTTTGATAGATCGCGTCCGCCGTCCCTTCGTACCAACGTTTACCAGTACGCATTTGAGCGGGAATAGGATCGATAAAGCGGTCTGTAATGCCGTTGATGTTCCACCCCTTTTTTAAGTGATGGAATAAAGATTGAGATTTAAATTGGGTTAGGACGTAAATGCGCATCAGATCCGCATTAACAAAATTGTTTAGAGCAAAATCGATCAATCGATAACTACCACCAAACGGTACCGAAGGTTTACTGCGAGATTCCGTTAAAGGTCTCAAACGAGAGCCTTCACCGCCAGCAAGAATCATTCCCAAAACACCAGCCATTTGTTGTTCTCCATATCGTTATAGCTTGGATTTGGTACTCGCTTGAATGAGTCATACTCGGGGAGTCAAGCGAATACATTTAGCAACCGTCTCTGAGTTTCTGTGAACTCTTACAACACGGATAAAAAAGCTACGGCACTTCCAGTATGCAACGTCCACTCTTTCCTTATTTTTTGACGCAAACAATGCACACAGTTGCACTAATTTTTGTAATAAATTATCTAAGCGGGTTCTAAATTACAATTTTTAATACGCCATTCTGTGTACCATACAGCTCTTGCGTACTCAAGATGATATCTAGATCACACATGGAAAAGCAAACGATTACATTGTGAAAACAATTTACGAACGGATTCACTACACCACCGATTTTTTAGCCCAATGTATAACAAATATGTGAATGCAAAATGAAAGTTACAACGAATATTTTTTACATAAAAAATACATCAGCGACTACGAAATATTGATGCTGGGATCTTCTCGCGTCAGCAAAACTCAGTCAAAGCAGCAAAGATCTATACGAACAACACAGTGGCCTTTACGCAAAAACAAAACGCAAAAAAGGCAGCGATATCGCTGCCTTTTTACATTACTTAGATCGTACGTTATTATGCTTTCGCTTTTTTACGCTTATCAGTGACTTCCCACTTACCGTCAACAAAGAGCGCTGTCCAACCAGATGGTTTGCCATTCTCTTCCGAACGAACGTAGTTCTCTTTTGTTTTGCGACTAAAGCGTACGACTGCAGGACGACCATCAGGATCTTCTTGCGGTGCGGTCGCTAGGTATTTGAACTTCTCAGGTAAACGCTCTTCAAAACGTGCCAGTTCAGCAACCAAAGGAGCACGTGTCTCGCGCGATTTCGGGAAGTTGCTTGCCGCCATAAATAGACCTGAAGCACCATCACGAAGTACGAAATACGCATCTGAGTTTTCACATGGCAACTCGGGGAAATGAACAGGATCTTCTTTCGGTGGCGCGACTTCGCCATTCTTAAGAATCTTACGAGTGTTCTTACACGTTTCGCTCGTACAATCCATGTATTTACCAAAGCGACCGTTCTTAAGCACCATATCAGAGCCACATTTGTCACACTCAACAACTGGACCATCGTAGCCTTTTACTTTGAACTCGCCGTATTCAACAAGGTAGCCTTCACAATTCGGGTTATTACCACAAACATGCATCTTACGCTTGTCATCAATCAGGTATGCGTCCATCGCTGTTTCACAGATCGGACAACGCTTTTTAGCACGAAGAGCTGCGGTTTCAACGTCTTCTTCTAGAACGTTAATAATACCTTCTTCGTCACCCAAGTTGATGGTTGTCTTACAACGCTCTTTTGGTGGTAACGCGTAACCTGAACAGCCTAAGAACACACCTGTCGAAGCAGTACGGATGCCCATTGGACGGCTACACGTCGGACACTCGATATCCGTCATGACGATGTGGTTTAACTTCATACCGCCTTCTGACTCATCCAGCTCCGCTTTTTCAAGATCGCCAGTAAAATCAGCAAAGAAGTTGTCTAACACAGCTTTCCAGTTCACTTCACCTTCAGCGATTTGGTCCAATTTCTGTTCCATACGCGCAGTAAAGTCGTAGTTCATCAAATCGTTAAAGCTGTCATCAAGGCGGTCAGTAACAATTTCACCCATTTTTTCAGCGTAGAAACGGCGCTGATCAACTTTCACGTAGCCACGATCTTGAATCGTAGAAATGATCGATGCGTAAGTCGACGGACGACCAATACCTCGTTTCTCCAGCTCTTTAACCAGTGCTGCTTCAGTGTAGCGCGCAGGTGGCTTTGTAAAGTGCTGTTTAGGGTCAAGTGACTCTAAGCTTAGCTTATCGCCAAGTTGTACCGCAGGAAGGATTGTATCCTCGTTTTTGCCCATTGGACGCTGTACACGAGTCCAGCCGTCAAATTTAAGGATACGGCCTTTCGCTTTAAGCGTGTATTCTGCCGCTTTTACACTGATGGTTGTTGAATCGTATTCTGCTGGCGTCATTTGACACGCTACAAACTGATTCCAAATCAAAGCGTAAAGTTTGTGCGCATCAGCATCGACACCTTGCAGGTCTTCCGCCTTAACACCCACATTTGAAGGACGGATCGCTTCGTGCGCTTCCTGTGCCCCTTCTTTGCTACCGTACGTCAATGGTTTCGCTGGCAGGTACTTATCACCAAACTCAGAACCAATAAAGTCACGTACAGCGTCCACAGCCTCGGCACTTAGGTTAGTCGAGTCAGTACGCATGTAAGTGATGTAACCGGCCTCATAGAGGCGCTGAGCTAGCATCATGGTCTTTTTCACGCCGTAGCCCAGACGTGTACTCGCTGCCTGTTGAAGCGTAGAGGTGATGTAAGGTGCTGAAGGCTTGCTCTTTGTAGGACGGTCTTCACGCTTACATACTTCGTAACTTGCATTCTCAAGTACAGACATCGCTGCTTTGGTTTCTGCCTCATTAACTGGCTTAAACGCAGAACCGTCTTTCTGCGCAACAAGCAGTTTAAAGTCCGCTTTGTCTTTCGTTTTCGTATTCGCATGAATGTCCCAGAATTCTTCTGGTACAAACGCGTTAATCTCACGCTCACGCTCAACTAACAATTTCACCGCAACAGACTGCACTCGACCAGCAGATAAGCCACGAGCTACTTTTTTCCAAAGTAAAGGTGAAACCATAAAACCAACGACACGGTCCATGAAGCGACGTGCTTGTTGGGCATTTACACCATCCATGTTCAGCTCGCCAGGTGTCTGGAAAGCTTGTTGGATCGCGTTTTTCGTAATTTCGTTAAAAACTACACGTTTGTATCGCTCTTCATCGCCACCGATGATCTCACGAAGGTGCCATGCGATTGCTTCCCCTTCGCGGTCCAAATCGGTTGCGAGATAAACGCAATCTGCGTCTTTGGCGAGTTTTTGTAGTTCGTTGACAACTTTTTCTTTGCCTGGAAGGATTTGGTAATTCGCTTCCCAGTCATGATATGGGTTAATCCCCATCTTTTTGATCAACGCTTTGCGGTCTTTCTCTTTTTTAACGCGCGCTTTCTCTTCCGGACTCATCCCTTTAGTTGAGATGGCTGCGGCTTTTTTCTCACCAGTGCTTTGACCGGCCGTAGGCAGATCACGCACATGACCAACACTAGACTTAACAATAAAGTCTTTACCAAGGTACTTATTTATCGTCTTTGCCTTGGCTGGTGACTCCACTATAACGAGTGATTTACCCATAACTGACTCTAACGTCCTTCATAATAATGCGGGTAGAAGCCTTGTTTAAAGGCCACCCGCATAATGTTCTATTTCATTGCTTCTTTTTTTACTATTGTGCGAGATGAAAAGAAGATCAACTGCTTTTTTGAAATTCAGATCCGATTGGTTGACAATTCATCGTCTTTATACTTCAAAGAGACAGGGTTCTGAAAGGTATTGAGCGGCATATCTAAACAGGCAAACTTAGCATCCGCTAATCCAATGCAATAAATTTTGTTACCCATCACAAAATAGTTTGGTTCAATGCTCTGCCATCTTCCTCCGCATCATGCTTATACTCTAAAAATTGATCTGTTTAGTCTTACTGAACGATTGACTGAATTAATCATGCAAACCCATTTTAGTTGTAGGTATACTCAGCGTTCTTAACTGAATAGGATGGTAGAAAGAATATGTCTGATAGAACGTTTATCGAAGAGTTCGACCTTCTTTTGATCGCTAACCAAATCATCCAAGAGCACGATGATTACATCGAGGGAATGCGAGCAACAAGTGTAGAAGAAAAAGAAGGTGTTTTAGTTTTTAAAGGTGAATACTTCCTTGATGACAAAGGTTTACCAACTTCAAATACGACTGCAGTATTCAATATGTTCAAATACTTAGCGCATCACCTTTCTAAGGAATTTACGCTGGTTAAATAGTATTGGGAAACAAAAAAGCCAGAGTGTTATTCACTCTGGCTTTCCTGTTTCAGGTCAGAATATTTAGCAGCTCAAAGCCTTAAGTTTGTCGAAGTAGTCAGGGAACGTTTTCGACGTACACTTTGGATCGTTAATCGTCACAGGCGTATCACTAAGTGCCACCAGCGAAAAACACATCGCCATTCGATGATCATCGTAAGTATCAATCGCAGCATGCTTTAACTGAGAGACAGGTTTGACGATGATGTAGTCTTCCCCTTCTTCCACTTCCGCACCGACTTTACGTAACTCAGTCGCCATAGCTGACAAACGGTCTGTTTCTTTTACACGCCAGTTATAAACGTTACGAATAGCGGTAGTGCCTTCGGCAAATAGCGCTGTTGTCGCGATGGTCATTGCAGCATCAGGGATATGGTTGTAATCCATATCGATGCCTTTCAATTGACCAACACGTGAAATTACGTAGTCATCACCCCATTCAATTTCTGCACCCATTTTTTCAAGCGCATCAGCAAATTGAATATCACCTTGAATGCTGTTTTTACCGATACCCGTGACTTTAACTTCTCCGCCTTTGATGGCTGCCGCCGCCAAGAAGTAAGAAGCAGAAGACGCGTCACCTTCAACCAAGAAATCACCTGGAGCGATGTATTGCTGACCGGCTGGGATCACAAACTCTTGATAGTCATTGTTGATCACATCGACTCCAAACTGCTTCATGATATGCAGGGTGATATCGATATAAGGCTTAGAAACCAAATCGCCTTCGATGTTGATGCGAATTTCACCTTCAGCCAATGGCGCAGACATTAAGAAAGCGGTCAAGAACTGACTTGAAATGGACCCATCGATAGAAACTGTACCTGCTTTTAGGCCAGTACCAATTATTTTGAGAGGCGGAAAGTTCTCGTTTTCCATGTACTCAACGTTCGCACCAGCATCTTTCAGTGCCGTGACAAGGTGACCAATTGGACGCTCTTTCATACGAGGTTCGCCCGTCAGTACATACTCCCCTTCTCCAAGACAAAGAGCCGCAGCTAATGGTCGCATCGCAGTGCCAGCATTGCCGAGAAATAACTCTACCGGCTCTGAGACAGAAAACGGACGCCCAAGGCCTTCAACGAGACATTCTGTTTTATCTTCGGAAAGTTGGTATTGAACGCCTAGTTTAGTCAGCGCATTCAGCATATGACGAATATCATCACTGTCGAGGAGATTAGTAAGGCGAGTTCTGCCTTTAGCAAGAGCAGCAAGTAAAAGAGCTCGATTAGAAACGCTTTTAGAGCCAGGAAGGTTCACTTCCCCTTGAATTTTATTGATAGGTTGTAACGTTAGGCTTTCCATTAAAAGTTGATAATCCTTTGTGCCCTCAACATACGATTTTTATGAGGGCTAAACAATTCTTCGTGAATTCAGACTACCCAAAAAAACACGACAAAACCAGAGTAAATCGGCGCTAATTTATGAATATCCTCAAGCAGCCTAAAGATACAGAATTAAAGGCATTGCCAGCGATGTAAATCAGAGCGAAAGAAGCACGGCGAAACAGCAAACTATTTCGACTTTATTTGACTATAAGCCAGCCCGACTGTACATGCCTGATTAGGCTTCGTTAGACTAAAACAACCTAGGGTTAATAAGTGATATCAACCCTGACTCCATCATCAAAATATAAAATACGAACTTCATCCCCTCGACTAAATAACATATTTTTATCAACATCTTGGATGACATTAATTAGCTTATCACCCTTCACTTTGATGAGTAGCTCAACTAACTTATATTCAACCGTGTATTGGTAATTACTTTGGTTTTGAGCAACTGCGGCACCAGCAAGCGCACCCACTGCCGTCGCGACTTCTCTTCCCGTACCGCCACCAAATTGATTACCGACTAAACCACCGATAGTGGCACCAAGTAGTGTCTTCCAACCGTTACTTTTCGATTGAACAACCTCTTGTTGAGTAATATAACGGACAGAGTCAATCTTCCCGTAAACTACTTCATTAACTGGCTTGGCAACATTTCTTTCATAGGCTGCGTTGGCGACAAGTGGTAAAAACAGTATGATCCCAAGCCATACTTTTACGATATTTCTTAACCAGGTCATCATAAACTCCTCTGACTCCAATGTTGGTAACGACTTCTTATGGCTATTTATTTAACTGAACTCGATGAAACGTTCAACTTTCCCTCACCCTATAAAGCACTCAGCGACCCCAATGGTTTGCTGGCTTTTGGTGGTGACTTAAACCCCATGAGAATCCTCAATGGTTACTATCAAGGCATTTTCCCTTGGTATGGTCCTGGTGAACCTATTTTATGGTGGAGCCCTTCTCCGCGCGCCGTGTTTGACCCATTACAGTTTAAGCCATCTAAAAGTCTCAAAAAATTTCAGCGTAAACATAACTATAAAGTAACACTCAATTTCGCGACAGAAGAAGTGATTAGACTATGTTCTTCAACACGCCCTGCAGAGGAAACATGGCTCAACGAGGAAATGCAAGCTTCCTACATTGAGTTAGCCAAACTTGGTCACTGTCACTCTGTAGAAGTATGGCATGACAACAACCTGATTGGCGGACTATATGGCATTTGCGTGGGCCAACTTTTTTGCGGAGAGTCGATGTTTAGTCTAAAAGATAACGCATCCAAAATTGCATTGTGGTACTTATGCAACCATTTGGCGTCAAAGCAAGGTCAATTAATCGATTGCCAAGTTATGAATTCTCACTTGGCATCACTTGGCGCATTTGAACTTGAGCGTGACGAATTTATGCAAAAACTACTATCTTTAAGAGAAAAGCAAACACTATTTGATGCCTATCAGCCCCAAGTTTTGCAGGATTCAGTATGAGTACGGATATACAACATATTCGAATAGGGTTGACGAATAATCACCCTTGTAGTTATTTGCCTGAACGGCAAGAGCGGGTTGCGGTGGCGCTTGATGAAAGGCTGCATACTGAAGAAAATTACCAGTTGCTCATGGCTAACGGTTTTCGTCGTAGCGGAGATACCATATATAAACCGCATTGCGAGCATTGCACCGCTTGCCAGCCAATTCGAGTCTCGATTCCAGACGTTAGATTATCAAAAAGTCAGAAGAGGCTGCTTAATAAAGCACAGTCTTTACGCTGGGAAATGAAACCTGAAATGGATGAGGAATGGTTTGAGCTTTACAGTCGGTACATCTGCAAACGGCATAAAAACGGCACTATGTACCCACCAAAGCGTGATGAGTTTGCTCGATTTGCTCAAACCAGCTGGCTGACAACGTCGTTTTTACACATTTACGATGAATCAGATCAATTGCTTGCCATTGCAGTGACAGATTTGATGCCACAATGCTCGAGTGCTTTTTATACTTTCTTTGACCCTGACTACGAGTTATCTCTTGGGACATTAGCGGTGCTTTATCAAATTAAATACTGCCAAGAAAACAAACAACAGTGGCTATATTTGGGATATCAGATTGATGAGTGCCCAGCAATGAGCTACAAAACACGCTTTCAACGCCACCAAAGGCTAGTAAATCAGCGTTGGCGAGGGTAGAATACGCCTCAACTTTACATAATTACTATTTAGCGGCAGAATATAGCCCGCTAATATTGCCTAATTTCTAAAGAGGATTAAATGGCTAAAGAAGACGTAATCGAGATGCAAGGCACTGTCCTTGACACTCTACCAAACACTATGTTCCGTGTTGAACTTGAAAACGGTCACGTTGTGACCGCTCACATCTCTGGCAAGATGCGTAAGAACTACATCCGTATCCTAACGGGTGACAAAGTAACTGTAGAGATGACTCCATACGACCTGTCAAAAGGCCGCATCGTCTTCCGCGCTCGTTAATCTCTGATTTTCGGATGCAATAAAAAACGGAGCAAGCTGCTCCGTTTTTTATTGCACAATTTTTTCCGATTTAGTTCAGATAAAAAAGCGCACGATCTTCTCGTGCGCTTTTGCGTTTGTTACCGACTAACGATTAATGCATCGCTGTCTCTTTCTCACTTAAGTATTCAAACTCAAGCGTATCGTTGACCAGCGTTACCTTCACTGTACCGCCGTCAACTAAAGATCCAAACAACAGTTCGTTAGCCAAAGGCTTCTTAAGCTGTTCTTGGATAACACGCCCCATTGGGCGAGCCCCCATAGCTTTGTCATAACCTTTATGTGCTAACCAATGGCGAGCGTCTTGCGATACTTCCATTGAAACGCCTCTCGCATCAAGTTGCACTTGCAGTTCAACAATGAACTTATCAACCACTTGATGGATAACGCTTTCATCAAGGCTGTTAAACCAGATGATGTTATCAAGACGGTTACGGAACTCAGGAGTAAACACCTTCTTAATTTCCGCCATTGCATCGTGACTGTTGTCTTGTTGAATCAAACCAATTGATTTCTTCTCGGTTTCCGCCACACCTGCGTTAGTTGTCATAACAAGAATGACATTACGGAAGTCTGCTTTGCGACCATTGTTGTCCGTTAGCGTACCGTTATCCATGACTTGCAACAGCAGGTTAAAGATATCAGGGTGCGCTTTTTCAATCTCATCAAGTAATACGACTGAATGTGGGTGCTTAATAACAGCATCAGTTAGCAAACCACCTTGGTCATAACCGACATAACCAGGAGGCGCACCAATTAAGCGACTTACGGAGTGACGCTCACCATACTCAGACATATCAAAACGAAGTAGCTCGATACCTAGAAGCTTAGATAACTGCACTGTCACCTCTGTTTTACCAACCCCTGTTGGGCCTGCAAACAAGAATGAACCAACAGGTTTGTTGTCTACACCTAAACCTGCACGTGTCAGCTTGATCGCCTCGGACAATGCATCAATCGCATTATCTTGACCGAATACCAACATCTTCATTTTGCTATCTAAGTTTTTCAAAATGTCTTTATCTGAAGAAGAAACCGACTTCTCTGGAATTCGCGCCATTTTGGCAACCATTGATTCGATATCAGCCACTCCGACCGTTTTTTTACGACGGCTTGCAGGAGCAAGACGACTACGAGCACCAGCTTCATCAATGACATCAATGGCCTTATCTGGTAGATGGCGTTCATTAATGTATTTAGCCGACAGTTCTACCGCGGCACGCAGTGCTTTATTGGTATAACGTACTTCATGGTGAGCTTCGTACTTCGGCTTCAAGCCCATCAAGATTTTAGTTGTATCATCCAATGAGGGCTCTACAACGTCTATCTTTTGGAAGCGGCGAGACAACGCACGCTCTTTCTCGAAAATGTTGCTGTATTCTTGGTATGTCGTCGAACCAATACAACGCAACTTACCGCTACTTAAAAGAGGCTTAATAAGATTTGCTGCATCGACTTGACCACCAGATGCCGCGCCTGCACCGATGATGGTATGTATTTCATCGATGAACAAAATGGCATCTTCTTCTTTTTCAAGTTGTTTCAAAATCGCCTTGAAGCGCTTTTCAAAATCACCGCGGTATTTGGTACCAGCGAGCAAAGAGCCAATATCTAGTGAATAAATCACGCTGTTTTGAATAACCTCAGGGACCTGCCCTTCGACAATTCTCCATGCAAGACCTTCCGCTATGGCTGTTTTACCAACCCCTGCCTCACCCACTAGTAGTGGATTATTCTTGCGGCGTCGACAAAGTACCTGAATAGTGCGCTCTAACTCTTTATCACGTCCAATGAGTGGGTCGATGTTTCCATCTTTAGCGACTTGATTAAGATTCGTCGCAAAGCTTTCTAGGCGTTCTTCAGAATTAGGCTCTTCAACACTTTCTGAGCTAAACGAGTCTGATGATGAATCCTCACCTGCACCTGATGCTTTAGTAATACCGTGGGAAATGAAGTTAACAATATCTAATCGGGAGATGTCATTTTTCTTCAGAAGGTAAGCGGCATGCGACTCTTGCTCACTGAAGATAGCAACAAGCACGTTGGCGCCTGTTACTTCATTACGACCAGACGACTGTACATGAAAGACGGCGCGTTGTAGTACACGTTGAAAACTCAAAGTCGGCTGCGTTTCACGCGTCTCATCACTATCTGGGATAAGAGGCGTAGTTTGATCGATGAAAATATCGAGTTCGTTGCGTAAAGCGTCAAGATCCGCCTTACAAGCTAGAAGGGCTTCCTTAGCTGCATCATTTTCCAACAATGCAAGTAGGAGGTGTTCGACAGTCATAAACTCGTGGCGTTTATCTCGCGCCCGAGCAAATGCACCGTTAAGGCTTGACTCTAGTTCTTTATTTAGCATAAGTACCTCCCGAAAAAACAACTGGGGTTGTTCGAGCAAGTCTTCTTTGTTTACGCTTGCTCCATAGTGCAAAGTAGCGGATGTTCATTTTCCCTTGCGTACATCGTAACTTGCGCTACTTTTGTCTCGGCAATTTCTGCGCTGTATGTGCCGCAGATTGCCTTTCCTTCATAGTGGACCTGAAGCATGATTTGAGTTGCTTTATCAATATCATGTGAGAAAAATCGCTCAAGCACCTCTATGACGAAATCCATAGGTGTATAGTCATCATTATTGAGTACGACATTGTACAGCTTAGGTGGCTGGACTTTCGTACTTTCTCGCTCCAGAAGATCAGAGTCCGGAGTGACCCATTCAAAATTTTTACTCATGGCAATCTAAAGATATCGTATCAAAGGGTTGATGTTTTCGACCTATAAAAACAATCTACCACAAGCATGCAGCGCGGTGTAGTGAGTTATGGCACCGAATTCGATCTTTGATCGATAAAAGTTGCTACCTAATATAGAGACTAATGCACGTCTTGATACGGCGCAAATAAAAGATGCTTGTCGATAAGTTACACATTTTTTCTTATAAAAGAACTTTCTATTTATTGCTCTCGGACTATTGCAAACCACCCCATCATCTTCTATCTGGATCACACTTCCTCATTGAGAATACGGTAATTATCACGAAAACTTCATTTTTTATTCAGTCAGAGGATTCTTCTCCCATAAGCAACACGGACAGTATGGCTTTTTCAGTATGAGCCACTTCATAGGCAAATTGACTAAACTTCTGCGTATATACGAAAAACTGTTTGCAAATTTGTTAATCTCAAAAGTGATTTGTTTTCAATTATGTTTCTGTTTGTTGCTCACTGCTATTGACTGTCGAAATTCATTGACTACAGTGGAAAGTGTCGATGCATAAATCATCATTTTGAAACCTCTCTTCTTTAAGTGGTTTGATGAATGTGACTTATCATTGATTTGACGTTTGTTGGCATTCGCTGACAATGGTAGTACCAAGTTAAAGGTATAACTTGGTTGCAGTAACAACATCAGTAAAAAATGCATGAGGGATGTAAAGCATGGCTACAGGTACAGTAAAGTGGTTTAACAATGCCAAAGGATTTGGGTTTATTTGTTCAGATGAAGAAGAGGGAGATATCTTTGCCCACTACTCAACTATCCAGATGGACGGTTATCGTACACTGAAAGCAGGCCAACAAGTCTCTTACGAGATTGAAAAAGGTCCCAAAGGCTGTCACGCGAGTAGCGTCGTGCCTCTTGAAGGCCAAGCCAAATAATTAGAGCGCTGTCGAAATATAAAAATATTGCTCTCGAAACGCCACGTTGATGTTTTGAAGAGAAAAATAAACCCGCCAAGATAGCGGGTTTCTTACTATTTAGAGCACGCGTTACAAAAGGAACACTTACAACGCACTTACAGGATAGGAAACACGTCGAAAACGACGTGTTTTTACACTAACTTACTTGTTAATGATTGCGTTAAAGGTTTCGCTTGGACGCATCAATTTAGAAACCAATGCATCGTCTAGTAAGTAGTAACCTCCTAGCTCACCTTTCACGCCTTGCGCATTATTTAGCTCAGCAACGATCGTTTCTTCCTGCTCTGACAGCGCTTTTGCAATTGGTGCAAATTCAGCAGCAAGATCCGCATCATCCGTTTGCTCTGAAAGCGCTTTCGCCCAGTAAAGTGCAAGATAGAAGTGGCTTCCACGGTTATC
The DNA here is from genome assembly GCF_033338775.1 of Vibrio sp. Vb1018. Classification (NCBI taxonomy): domain Bacteria; kingdom Pseudomonadati; phylum Pseudomonadota; class Gammaproteobacteria; order Vibrionales; family Vibrionaceae; genus Vibrio; species Vibrio sp. Vb1018. The sequence continues at coordinate 78,312 of NZ_JAWOTI010000021.1, read as the reverse complement.
TAGCTCACCCACTTTGCGTGACGGAGATTTGTTGGTGTCTAAAAACTCACCGGTCGCTTTATCTAGTGTATCTGCGAGAACCTGAGCCTTAGGATTGTTTGTCGCTACACTTAAATGCTCTAACGAAGCTGCAAGCGCTAGGAACTCGCCCAAAGAATCCCAACGAAGGTGATTCTCTTTTTCTACTTGTTGAACGTGCTTAGGAGCAGAACCACCAGCGCCTGTTTCAAATAGACCACCACCATTCATCAATGGAACAATAGATAGCATCTTAGCAGACGTACCTAACTCTAGAATTGGGAACAAGTCTGTTAGGTAGTCACGAAGAACATTACCTGTAACAGAGATAGTATCTAGGCCCGCTTTCATACGCTCTAGTGAGTACTTACAAGCTTCAACAGGAGATAGGATCTTAATCTCTAGACCGTCAGTATCGTGATCTGGTAGGTAGGCGTTTACTTTCTTGATGAGCTCAGCATCGTGCGCGCGGTTTTCATCTAGCCAGAATACAGCTGGAACACCTGTTGCACGTGCGCGAGTCACTGCTAGTTTAACCCAATCTTGGATTGGTGCGTCTTTAACCTGACACATACGGAAGATATCACCTTCTTCAACCGCTTGCTCTAACAGTACGTTACCTGAAGCATCAACAACGCGAACAGTACCCGCAGCGTCTAGAATGAATGTCTTGTCGTGAGAACCATACTCTTCAGCTTTCTGAGCCATTAGACCAACGTTAGGTACGCTACCCATAGTGGTTGGATCAAATGCGCCGTGCTCTTTACAGAAATCAATAACCGCTTGGTAAATACCTGCGTAGCTACGATCTGGAATCATCGCTTTGGTGTCTTTTTGTTTACCATCTGGTCCCCACATTTGACCCGAAGAGCGAAGCATTGCTGGCATAGAAGCATCTACAATAATGTCACTTGGTACATGTAAGTTTGTGATACCACGATCAGAGTCAACCATCGCAAGTTCTGGTTGAGTTTGGTAAACCGCTTGAATGGCCGCTTCAATTTCTGCTTTTTGCGCTTCAGGTAGAGACTCAATTTTTGAGTAAACATCACCGATGCCATTGTTTACATCAACACCTAGCTCTTCAAACAGCTTACCGTACTTATCGAAAACGTCTTTGTAGTAAACTTTTACGGCATGGCCGAAAATGACAGGGTCAGAAACTTTCATCATCGTCGCTTTCATATGAAGAGACAGCAGCACGTCTTGTGCTTTCGCTTCAGCAATCTCTTTCTCGAAAAATTCAACCAACGCCTTCTTCTTCATTACTGAAGTATCAATGACTTCTTTATCTAGTAATGGGAACGCAGACTTAAGCTCTTTAACTGTACCATCATTACCGACAAACTCGATTTTGACCTCTGTTGCACCAGAGATAGTTGTAGACTTTTCGCTACCAAAGAAGTCATTGTCTGACATGCTCGCAACATGGGACTTAGATTCTGCTGACCATGCACCCATTGAGTGTGGGTTTTTCTTCGCGTAGTTCTTAACCGAAGTCGGAGCACGACGGTCTGAGTTACCTTCACGAAGTACTGGGTTAACCGCACTACCTTTGATTTTGTCGTAAGCCGCTTTAATCGCTTTCTCTTCGTACGTGCTCGGCTCTTCTGGGTAGTTTGGTAAATCGTAACCTTTCGCCTGAAGCTCTTTAATCGCCGCTTTAAGCTGAGGAACTGAAGCTGAAATGTTAGGTAGCTTGATGATATTTGCTTCTGGAGTTTGAGCTAGTTCACCAAGCTCAGTCAACGCATCGCCAATGCGCTGTTCTTCTTTTAGATGCTCTGGGAAGTTAGCGATAATTCGACCTGCTAGTGAAATATCACGAGTATCTACATTGATGCCAGACGATGCTGTGAATGATTGAATGATTGGTAGTAATGAATAAGTTGCTAGCGCCGGCGCTTCATCAGTGATGGTGTAGATAATTGTAGGTTTTTCTGTAGGCATGAAATTTCCCTATTTTTTAATCAACTTGTTGGCTGATCAACTCAGCGTCTGAGTTGGTTTAATTGACGCATTGCTGCGCGTTAGCAGTACATGTCTCCTCACTAACGCCACATGCGGTTCGCACTCTTTGTTGTAGTTTGAAGCTCTAAGCTCTGAATCCATGAGTGCACTGATATAATTAAACAAATAACACGAATTAGTCTATCATTCTGTGCGCGTTTGTTAGTTTTAGGCGCGCAAATCATATCCGATCATGAGAAAACTTAAAACTTTCAAACACAGTTCATTTACATTTTTGCAGGGTAGTTAACATGTCATCTCGTACAGGTCAGGAAAAAGGTCGCAGTCGTAACCAGTCTAAAACGGGCCATTTTAAACACTCAGGAGCTCGCAATGGCTCGAAGACTCGTACTCAGCAAGACCGCCGCCCTAATCGCCCAACAAAGAGCCAAAAGCCAAAAGTGCCCCCTAAAGATCGTAAAGTCATTATTTTCAATAAGCCTTACGATACGCTCAGTCAATTTACCGATGGCGATGGTCGCAAAACGTTAGCGGACTATATCCCGATCAAAAATGTCTATGCGGCTGGCCGATTGGACCGAGACAGCGAAGGTTTAATGGTACTCACTAACGATGGCATCTTGCAGGCGAAGCTAACGCAGCCAAAGTCAAAATCGCCGAAGACTTATTGGGTTCAAGTCGATGGCGCTCCTCAGGAGCAAGATCTTGAAAAATTGAGAAAGGGAGTAGAGCTAAAAGATGGTATGACTCTACCAGCCGAAGTTGAAGTTATTCCAGAACCACAAGTCTGGGACAGAACGCCTCCTGTTCGTTTTCGAGCAAATATCCCTACAACTTGGTTAGCCATTACCATTATTGAAGGAAGAAATCGTCAGGTGCGTCGCATGACTGCGCACATTGGCTTCCCTACCTTGCGCCTCATTCGTCATTCGATGGGTGATATCGTCCTTAACGACCTAATGCCTGGTGAATGGAGAGAAATCTCTCTCTAATAAGCAGAAAAGATAAAAGCAGGCTTAAAGCCTGCTTTTTAGATTCGTACTTTTTCAGTTAAGCCCTATCTAATGAACTAAGGGATTACTGCTCAGCAAGCCAGTTTTTAAAGGCCTCTTTTTCCGCCGGAGACGCTTTCTGGTACATCGTCTTTAATACATCAACCATTGGGCTGTCGTTCGATGCGGCTGTTGAACGGGTATCACTAGTCTCAACTCGAGGCTCGATATCACTTACTGATTGTTGATGCTGATTCACAGTTACATAGCTAACAGCAACACTCGCGATACCGCCAGCAATATTGTAGTTACGAGATTCTTGAGGGTAATTACGACCAATTTGAACACCATCTGACTCTAATATATCTTCGACCAAAGCAATAGGTTGGCCTTTGGTATCCAGTAATTGCCAATCTAGAGGCGAGATGTTGTTTTGCGCTTGGCGAAGAGTTTTAAACTCTGGCAGTTCAAACGTTAGCTTTTCGTTTTCAGCATCAAATTTAGCAACGATTACATCACTGTAAACCGTCTTAAGGTTTTCGTTAATTTCGAATGTAGGTTGATATTTGAAGACAATTTGATTCGTTCCGTCAGGTAGTTCGATTGTCTTCTCACTAGAAAAAAGACCACCTTCTAGATCTGGCTTCTCCATGTTGACGGCCAATAACTTCACGTCTTCTGGAACCACTAAAGTCGTTGCAGCGTAGAGGTTTGTACTGGCAAAAATAGACAGTGCCATTGCCACTTTTAATGATAACTGCATAGAATTTTTCATCCTTATCTTCATAGTAAAAGACCCAGCATATAGCTGGGTCTTACAATATCAAACTGGGTATTGATTACCAGTAGAAACGAGCACCAACACCGAAGTTAGTTGCGTCGTCTGTGTCTTTGTTGTCGAAGTCAGTACCTTCGAAAGTGTAACCCGCTTCTGCGAATACACGTGCCCATTTAGAGAACTTGTATTCAACACCAGCGTAGAACCAAGAAGAGTCTGCGTCTACTTTACCTGCTTCGTCAGTAGACTGAGCTAGGTACTCGTAACCAGAGTATAGAGTTGTTTTAGGAGCGACAGCGAACATACCAGCTACAACGATGTAGTGTGAATCAACTGTTGATTTACCTAGCTTATCTTCGTTTTCGTTGTAGTAGTACGTAGCACCTAGAGTGTGCTCGTTTAGTGCGTACTCAGCAGTTACTTCAAAAGATAGGTTTTCGTTATCAGTACGCTCTGTGTGAGAAACTGTTTGCTCTACACCATTAAGAACTAGTTTTTTCTCTTTAGTTACGTTGATGTCGTTGTTCGCAGTAAGTACACCAGCGTGTAGAGATAGGTCGTTGAAAGATTTACCAACGAATACTTCTAGTACTTCTTCGTTAGAATCTTTTTCGCCTAGCGCGTAACCAGCTTTTAGCCAGAACGCGTCATTTTCGTAAGCGTATTTGATTTGAGAATCGTTGTTCCAAGCGTGACCGTATGCAGTTTCCGCTGCGTTACCACCGAAGAAGTAAGAGTAATCTGCGAAGTATACGTCATCAGCCCAAGTACCTTCTTTACCGAAGCGAAGAGTACCCATATCACCCATATCAAAACCGATGATGTGGCGACGTACGTATACAGAGTCATCTGTACGCTCGCTTGAATCAGCACCTGCGTCGTAGTTGTCACCTAGAGCAACACCGATTTCAACTTCACCCAGAACTTTTAGGCTTTCGTCAACAACGTAAACCGCGTTCACACCAGTACGAGAAGAGCTAGTGTTTAGCTCTGCTGTGTGATCAGTTTTTTCTGTGAATAGAAGAGTTGGACGTAGCTGACCGTAGAAATCTACAGAACCTTCTTCAGATTTGAATACTTCAGCTGCGTTCACTGAAGTTGCAGACGCAACTACAGCTAGTGCTAATAGAGTTTTTTTCATAATTAATCCACTGCCTTTTCTTAGTTCGGGATATCCTTGTCCGGTTCCCTTTTTTTATATGTTTGAGGTAGAGCGTTAACAAAACGTTATACAGCACCTCCTCAAAATCTGGAGCTAAGAGTGCAAAAGATTATTCTGGCTGTCAAATTTTCTAAATACCAATGTAAAAAAAACAAAATACCATTACAAAACAATAACTTGATAAGTTTACCTTTATTTATTCGACGAACATCTAACCAATCTCCATTATTATTTGTAATTTACAAAATTATTAACAAATGGTTTTTTAATCCAATAAGTAAATTTAAAAAAACAAAAAAAAGAATAAAAACCCACAAATCAGACCAAGTTGGAGTTTTATATTTTTCATATAATGAAATTAATTTCATTAAGATAAGGTTCAATATTTTTTTGTGAAGGAGATCTACATTCCTTATAAAAGCATTCCGTTTTGTGAACTACTGTACAACTAGTGATGTGTGCTACTATTCGCCTCCAACGCATTTGAGGCCCGTATGCTGACCAGTAACATTCAAAAATCGATTCGTAATAGCTATCAAAACCTTCAAGATCAACTTGATAACTTTGTGCCTAGAAGAGCACAAAACTACCTTGTTGCAGAGATTGCAAAAACGCTGTGCGGTCAGTATCACAAATCTAACCGAATACTCGTTGCAGAAGCAGGGACTGGAATTGGTAAATCGCTCTCCTATCTAATGGCGACCATTCCCGTGGCTGTACATAACAATAGAAAAGTGGTTATCTCAACGGCGACCGTCGCTCTGCAAGAGCAGCTCATAAATAAAGACCTCCCTCTTTTTCGTCGGATTACCGACCGAGAGTTTTCTTTTATTTTGGCAAAAGGCCGTCAACGCTATTGTTGTGCAGAAAAGCTCGCTACTGCTAGCGGTGCTGATGGTGGCCAGTTAGCCATGTTTGAAACCAAACCTAAGCAAAAAGATATAGAGCTGTTAGAAACAATGCATCGCTCTCTTGCGCAAGGTAAATGGGACGGTGACCGTGATTCTTGGCCTAAACCCATCGACGATAAGCTTTGGCAACTGATTGTCAGTGATAAACACAGTTGCAATAACAGTTTACCAGGCCACCGCGGCTGCCCATTCCAAAAAGCGCGCTCAGAGTTGGATAAAAACGATGTCATCATTGCTAACCACTCTCTCGTCATGGCAGACGCAGATTTAGGTGGCGGCGTGATTTTACCTGAGCCAGAAAATACGATATACGTCTTCGACGAGGCACATCACTTACCTCACGTCGCTCGTGACCATGCTTCAGCATCTGCGAGTTTAAAAGGTGCGGCAGCATGGCTTGAGAAGTTAAATCAGTCGATTAGTAAGTTTTCATCACTCGCAGACGAGAAACGCGTAGCTCGATTTCGCAACGACCTTCAAGACGCGGTTCAGAACTTGATACCGGCACTGACTCAATTGCCCAAACAGTTCGACCCAGCTCAATTTGAAGAGGGTATCTACCGCTTCGAACACGGTGAACTACCTGAGTGGCTAGAGAACCAATCCAAAGAACTAAAACAGTTCAGTAAAAAAGCAAATCAGAGCGTGGCAAAAATTGCCGACCTTATTGCGGAAAGAGTAAAAGACGGGGAGCTTGCGACAAGGTTGGCTGAACCAGCGCTTGCAGAGCTCGGTTTCTACATTCAAAGGTTAGAAAACCTAGCGCAAGTATGGCATTTAATGGCTGAACCAACTCGTGAAAAAGGTGCGCCTTTAGCTCGCTGGTTAGAAACCCACCCCGATCGCGAGGGTGATTTCATTGTGAGTGTTTCGCCACTTGAAATTGGATGGCAACTCGACCAACAGATTTGGAGCAGATGTATTGGCGCCATTTTGGTTTCCGCAACGATGCGTGCATTAAACTCTTTCCATTACTTTTGCCATCAGGTTGGTATTGATGGAAAACCAGAATCAGGCACTCAGTTTTTAGCGCTTGCGTCACCATTCGATTACCAAAACCAGGCAGAATTGCTCATCCCTGCGATGAAATATGAACCACCAGCGCCTCAATTTACTGAATATCTTATCGAGATATTGCCTAAGTACTTGGAAGACAAGAAAGCCAACTTAGTATTATTCTCATCCTATTGGCAGATGAACCAAGTCGCGAAGGCACTCTCTTCGGAGTTCATAAAAAAAGGCTGGGCGTTGCAAGTTCAAGGTGAAAGCTCACGTCAAGAAATTCTAAAAAAACATAAAAAGTTAATAGAATCAAATAAAACCAGCGTCTTATTTGGTACTGGCAGTTTCTCTGAGGGGCTAGACTTACCTGGCGAATTACTTGAAAACTTGGTGATTACAAAAATTCCATTTGGCGTTCCAACCTCCCCTGTTGAGCAGGCTCATTCCGAATACATTGAGAAAAAAGGAGGAAACCCGTTTATGCAAATAACTGTACCAGACGCAAGCAAAAAGCTGATCCAGAGCGTAGGTCGCTTACTGCGTAAAGAGAGAGATTCTGGTAGAGTAACGATTCTTGATCGACGCCTAGTCACTAAGCGATACGGACAAGCCTTAATCGACTCACTACCTCCATTTAAACGTAAAATAGAATATTAGAAGAATCACCATTTATGGAAATGATTGAGCCAACCATGCTGTTGGTGTTGGCGCTTGTCGCTTTTGTCGCAGGATTTATTGATGCAGTTGCCGGTGGTGGTGGCATGCTTACCGTACCTGCTCTACTTTCGCTAGGCTTGCCGCCTCATATTGCACTAGGCACCAATAAACTTGCCGCTACCTTTGCTTCTTCTACTGCAGCATTTACGTACTACAAAAAACGTCTATTCAAGCCTCAATGCTGGCGGCGTGCATTCGTGGCGACACTCGTCGGAGCGACATTAGGTACGCTATTTGTAGATGCGATTAGTACAGATTGGCTGGAAAAAGGATTGCCGCTTGTTATTTTGGCGGCAGCGTTGTATACCGTTTTTCATAAAACGCCCCACTCTGCTCATCAAAGTCCAATACCCGAGCCTTGCCCCAAACTTCATAAAAAACAGTACATACAAGGCTTATCAATCGGATTCTACGACGGACTCGCAGGGCCTGGAACTGGGGCTTTTTGGACAGTAAGTTCAATGGCGCTGTACCGGCTGAATATCTTGCTCGCCTCTGGCTTAGCAAAAGCAATGAACTTTACCAGTAACTTTACCTCTTTGATCACTTTTGCATTCCTCGGACATATCAACTGGGTGCTAGGCTTAACAATGGGAGTATGTTTAATGGCTGGTGCTTTTGTTGGCGCGCACTCCGCTATTAGATTTGGTTCTAAATTCATTCGTCCTGTATTTGTTACTGTCGTCAGCATACTAGCCATTAAATTGGCTTATGACGCATGGTTTGTAGTTTTGTCATGAACATTTCTCAACTCCAGGAAAATCTAGAACAAATGGCGAAGCAAGCCGCTGTTCTTGACCGTCAAAGAGGCGAACATCATGTTCCGCTTTTTGATGAGCGTTTATTTGGTTGCCGCTCTCGCTTACTTACTCCTTGCGTAAAAGAAGCAAAAGCCACGCTGGATGCGATTGTGCGTGAGCAAAATGAAGGTAAGCTCACCGCTTTGCGTGCTGAGTACCTCACTGAACGGTTAGTGGCGCAAATTGGTGCGATTCAACGCGAGATTTCTACCACTAAAATTCGTAAGAATGAAATCAAACATAGCAGCCATTTCCGTAAGCCTATCAACGTGCTTTATCAGGAGCTCGCTCAACATCAAGAGTGGGCAAGACGCTTGCGCGAGATGGTGTTAGAAAAAGAACGTGCTGTCGAAAGCGCTCCTAGTTTTATGCGTGCCGACGCTCAAAAAGTATTACTAGCAACCGAGCAACGTTTAGCGCGTTGTGAAGCAGCACTTCTTAAGCTAGAGAACCAAATTACACATAGGGAAAAACATCAATAATGGCTGACCAAACAACCTCGCCTTTAGATGACGCACCTGAAGAGATCAAACTGGCTGTCGATTTAATCTATTTGCTTGAGAGCAATGAGATAGATCCAGAAGTTGCGCTTAACGCTTTAAAGATCGTGCAAAACGACTTAGAAAACAAATTAAAAGCAAAGTAGCTCAGAGCGTTTCACTCCTTTCACCGAGACTCATTTTCAGTGCTCTTACACAATGATACTATTCATAAAAAGTACGCCCCAAAAGGATAAATAATGAAAGTAATCAGCTTTAACATCAATGGACTACGTGCGCGACTGCACCAACTCCAAGCGCTAATCGACAAACACCAACCTGATGTGATTGGTCTTCAGGAAATTAAAGTTCACGATGAAGCATTCCCGATTGAAGCTGTCGAAGCCATGGGCTACAAAGTGTATTTTCATGGTCAAAAAGCACATTACGGCGTAGCAATGCTTTGTAAGCAAGAGCCTCTACACGTACAAAAAGGGTTCCCGACGGATAACGAGGAACATCAAAAGCGCATGATCATGGCAACGTTTTTAAATGAAAACGGCGAAAAGGTCACTGTGCTAAACGGCTATTTCCCTCAAGGGGATAACATCAGCCACGAAACCAAATTCCCATACAAGCGCCAATTCTATAAAGATCTGATGACCTACCTAAACGATCATCACAATAACGACGAGCAATTGATTGTTATGGGTGACATCAACATCAGCCCTATTGATGCAGATATCGGTATCGGCGAGCCAAACCGTAAACGTTGGCTAAAAACAGGTAAATGTTCATTCCAACCTGAAGAGCGCGAATGGTTGAAAACCTTACTAGACTGGGGCTTTGTGGACACCTTCCGTAAGCTATACCCAGAGGTGAACGATCAATTTTCGTGGTTTGACTACCGCTCTCGCGGTTTTGATGATAACCGTGGCCTACGAATTGATGTCATTTTGGCAACCCCTTCTCTAGCGGAAAAGTGTATTGAATCTGGTATCGACTATGAGCTTCGTGGTATCGAGAAGCCTTCAGATCACGCACCAATCTGGTCGACATTTAAGTAATTTATTGCAAAGCTATAAGCGAGACTCAACGCTAAGCTTAGTCCAATAAAAAGGGAGACTCAGTCTCCCTTTTTCATACAAATTACTATTTAATCACTGATTCAGCGGCCAAACCGTTTGACCATCAATAGTTATCGGTGTTTGAGCAAATTCGTTCAGACAGTAGCCGGTATTGCTGCTTGCAAAGTAAGTGAGCGGCATCGGCGGTAGATTCAGCGCCACAACCTGCTGTTTCGCTTTTTCTGTGAACGAGAAGCCCCACATATCTAAATAGCTCGTCATGTCTCGCTGAGAGATGTAGCTCAGAGCAATAAGCAACCAGTCGTTGTTTGAGATGCTATTTGCTTCTTCCCGAGAGTAGTTGGCGAAACCAATGCTCAATCGTCTCTCATCCCAAAGCGCATCGTCCGATTTTAAGCGGTTAAACTCTCGTTCAATCAGGTGCAAGCGCGCCAATAAATGCCAACCATTTTTAAGCACACCTTCATGCTGCGCCGCCATCATCATTTGAATGTAAACACGAGCGCCCCAACTCCAACTGGTTTGATTTTGCGCAGCCATGTATGCGTTTGGATCCGCTTGAGTTCGGCTAACTTGCAATAATTCAAACTGGCCTTTGAAATCCAAGCTTTGGCAAGTTGAAACTTTCCCCGTATTCTGGAAGAAACGAGACTTACTGTAATACGAGTAGTAATTGGTCGTTGAATGCCCTTCCCAGCCTGCAAATCGGAATCGACCTTTTTCCAAGCCATGACCAAGCTCATGTAAATCACCGTGACCGAGTGGGCTGAATGACCAGTAAGCATCGTATGGGTTACCAGAACAGCCGTAACCACACGTCGCTTGGTCAGCGTTCATATGCTTCACCATATCAATATTGGCGATTTCCCAACCTTGATTTTGGGCGTATTGAATAATTTCAGGCACTTCATCTATGCCCGGCCCTTGGAAACCTGCCAGCACATGCGGGTAGTTGTGAACATATTCTTCTGTTGCAAGCGCCATTTCCGAAGTGGTAGACCACATTTCATCGTTGACAGATTCAAGCATTTTGTCACGTTTAGAGTGTACCTCAAATCCAGGCGTGATCAGTTCAGCCCAATCGAACAAATTCGCTTCAAGCTCCTGAATAAACGCATCGTTATCCTTTTCACTTCTCCATACAGGGTGTTGCGCTACATGGCTAAATGTTAGAGCTACTGGCACATCATTATTGTTAAAGTGAACCTGGATAGGCCCGCCATAAGGTGAAGTCAGCGTGATGGTTTCACCCGGCTTCACCTCATAGGCGAAAGAAGTCAGCATTTTTGGTCGCGTGTATCCATCTTTGCTGAACTCATGAGTTGCGCCACTTCTTAAACTGTTGATGACAATTTTAGTCGTCACTTCATTACTGTCATTGCGCGTGACCGTAAAGGTCTCCCCAGGAAGCGCATACACACCAGCAGAGCGGAAATTACGCTTTGATTCCATATTAATAGTTGCGCTGATTCTCTTTACTTCAGGGCTAAACTCACTACGGCTGAAGTTCCCCATATTTGGTTGTTTTGGGTTTACGCTTCGGCTGTTGTATTGCACGTAATCGGCAAAGTACGACTTTAGGAATTCGGTCGTTTGGGTTGACTGTTTGTCCATTGGGAAGACAACCGTTTGACGATAATGATCAGCCAGCAATACCATGAGTTTTTCGTATTGGTAGCCGTCTTGATTAAACAAATCTACTTTTTGTTCATCAAGCTTTTTCAACCGATGGCGAATACTGTTTGCCCCTGCATAAAATTGACTTTCCATATTCGCAGTGTCAGGACAAGATTTGTCCTCACACTGTGACAAGTCAACATTGAAGTTTTGAGATTCAAAACGAGACAACAGCGCTTGTTGCGTAGCAATAGAGTCTGGCACGAAGTTCATGAGTGATGAAGGCGCCCAATCAACCAAGCCTAACTTACGCCAATAGTTATCTCCCACATAATCAACATGGAATTTTTCCAAAATGTCTCGGCCAAGTTCAGTTAGTCCTCCATCCCAATGCAGGTATAGAACAGGAATTTGGGCTTGCTCAGCGTATGCCAGAGCATCGAGTACTTGTTGGTTGGTGTCGCCAGATTGCAGATGCTGTGACAAGATCAATAAGTTTGGAGTATTGGTTTGCAAGCAGCTAAGTAGCTTCGAACCATCGCATAGGTTGGCCTCGTTAAACGCCAACTCTTGTGAAACATTGTCTTTCAGCCAATTCCGAGTCGCTTGCTCATCCGGAAAGTAATAAGACTGGTCCATTTGCGCGATGACGACGTTTGAAGTAACTCCGCCCGACAACCAAGTGACCAGATTACTTAACCATTTCGTCATCGCTGCGTTGGAAGAGTCGGGAAAACGTTGTGCCGTTCTAAATGGGTTACTCCCTAATAGTGCGTAACGTTGACCATTAGACTTTTCCCCGGCAACGCCAATTGACATAGCTTGATCTTTGTAACCGCTTACCATGGCCTTATTGGTCATCAAGATGGTGTCGTTGAAGCCATACTGAGGTGCCAAGATCGCGGCATCATGGGTTGGATCCCAATAAAGACCTGAAAGGTTTTTCGCAATTGCAGATTTGATCGTATTCGACTGCATCTTGTGAGCTTCCACAACCTGACGACTTTCACGAATGAAATCGCTCGGGTCAGAAACGAGCAGTGCATTACCAGTTTCAAGAGCTTGTTGAACTGGAGCTGGCGTTGGTTTTACTTGAGCATTAGGTTGTGATTCTCCCTCTCCCCCACCACATCCTGTGGCTAAGGCGGCAATGCCCAACGATAGAATTGTTTTTTTCATTTTTACTTACTAAACAATGAGTTTACCGAATGTTAATGTAAGTTAATGAATAATAAGAAAGAGTCTTTTACATCGGCTGGAAAAATAGGAATGAAGATAACAAAATTATCAAAAGCAATAGCACCCATTCCGGTGCTATTGCCTCTATTGATAATTAGCTTAAAGGACGCAGATAAGCTAAGAAACGCTTCTCTGCCACTTTGAAACACCACAAGATCATAAACGTCAGTGCCATGTAGAACAGCCCCGCCGTCAGGAAAGACTCAAATGGTGCATAGTAGCGCGAGTTAACTAGACGCGCAGCACCAGTTAAATCCATGATGGTAACGATGCCCGCGACTGCACTTCCGTGCAGCATAAATATGACCTCGTTTGAATAAGCTGGTAATGCTCGACGCAATGCACTCGGCAAGATAATACGTCTGTATGTCATAAACTTACTCATGCCATACGCTTTCGCTGCTTCCACCTCACCTTTCGGCAAACCATTAATCGCACCACGAATAATTTCTGCGGTGTAAGCCGATGTATTAAGAATAAAAGCGACCAAAGCACAGAACCAAGCGTTCTCCCACAAGGTATCTTTCACAGGGAAAAACTGATCCATGCCGTAGTAAATCAAATACAGCTGAACCAATAGCGGCGTTCCACGGAAAAAGTAAATGAATCCCCAAGAAGGTAAGCTTAGAGCGTAATTGGTACTATTGCGTGCCACGGCTAATGGGATAGAGACACACAAGCCAATAACCAACGCTAATCCCACTAACCAAACTGTTGTCCAAAGTCCCTGAAGATAAGTTGGAAAGCTTTCAATAATCAAAGAAAAGTCCATAACTTACCTCGCATGAATACTGAACTTACGCTCAACAAGCTTGAGTAGCCCGGTCGAAACGCTGGTAAAAAATAGAAAGATGAGCGCGACAGCCATGTAAAAGGTGAACGGCATTTTGGTCGTACCTGCTGCCAATGAGCTCATTCTCACCATGTCATCCAGACCAATAATGGAAACTAACGCTGTGGTCTTAAGTAACACTAACCAGTTATTACCAAATCCAGGTAATGCATGACGAATCATCTGAGGCAGTAAGATTCTTCTAAACGATAAAGCAGAACTCATCCCATAAGCTTTCGCCGCTTCTAGCTCACCTTTGTCCACCGCCATGATCGCTCCGCGAAAAGTCTCCGCCATGTAGGCGCCAAAGATAAAACCAATCGTGAGTACACCAGCAATAAATGGGCTGACATCAATATAATCAGGTAAGTAAGACGTCCATTCATGGTTTGGATCACTCGAGGCAAACCACTCGTTGAGCGTTTCGTTGATGGAGTAAAGGCTGTTATTTAAAAGTATTTGTCCACCAAAGAAAATTAGCATCATTAGAACCAAATCTGGAATGCCGCGAATGACTGTGGTGTAAAGAGTGGCAATCGCCCTTGCCCATTTGTAAGGTGCTAACTTAGCTAATGCGCCAAGCATGCCTAAGACCATGGCGAGAATGAGTGAAAGCACTGCAACTTCTATTGTTACTAAAGCTCCTTTCAAAATCGAAGCTTCGTATCCTTGTAAATCTAGCATAGGTGAGTTCCTAATCCCTAAACTCAAAAAATCGACCGTTGACTACTTCTAGGAACAAGCCAACGGTCGCTTAATTACGGTTTATTCACCGTACACATCGTAGTTAAAGTATTTACCAGCAATTTCTTGGTAAACACCTTTCTCACGTAGTGAAATAATTGCTGCGTCGAGTTTCTTCGTTAGATCTTTGTCTTGTTTACGAACAGCGATACCCATACCTTCGCCAAACCATTTTGGATCGGTTAACGATGGTCCAACAAACTCATAAGCTTCGCCACCTGCTTTGTTGATCACACCCTCTTCTAGAGCAGAAGCATCACCTAAAACAGCAGCAATTCGACCATTTTCTAGATCAAGATACGCTTCATCAAAAGAGCCATAACGCACAATTTCAACATCATCGCCGTAGTTGTCAGTTAAGTACTTGTCATGTGTCGTCGCACGTTGCACGCCAATTTTGACATCTTTAAGATTATCAAAATCTAGACCCGCACCTTTCTTAGCGATAAATTTATTTGGAATTTGTGCGTACTTGCCAGTGAAATCGACTTTTTTCTTGCGCTCTTCAGTGATAGACATTGCTGCGATGATGGCATCGTACTTACGTGCAAGCAGAGAAGGAATAATACCATCCCAATCTTGAGCGACGATTTTGCACTTCACTTGCATCTCTTCACAGAGTGCATTTGCCATGTCTACGTCAAAGCCTTTTATTGAGCCATCAGTTTCTGTCCAGCTAAACGGAGGGTAAGCACCTTCGATACCAAAGCGAACTGTTTTCCATTCTTTCGCTTGGGCAACACCTGATACTGCCGTTGCAGCAATCGTTGCTGCTAATAACCACTTTTTCATTTCCATACTCCTGTGATTGCTATTTTATTTCGTTTTGTTTGTTGTGTTGGCTTAGGAGGCAATAGTCTGCCGCCTAACAAATATTAGTAAATGGATGAGATAAACTGCTGTAATCGTTCTGAATCCGGGTTTGTAAATAGCTTAGCTGGATTTCCCTGTTCTTCCACTAAGCCTTGATGTAAAAACATCACATGGTTTGATACGTCACGCGCAAACGCCATTTCGTGCGTGACCACCAGCATAGTTCGCCCTTCATCTGCCAAATCTCTCATTACCCCCAGAACTTCTCCTACAAGTTCTGGGTCAAGCGCAGAAGTTGGCTCGTCAAACAACATCACCTCTGGGTCAACTGCTAGCGCACGGGCAATAGCTGCACGTTGCTGCTGGCCGCCAGATAAGTGCCCAGGGTAATAATCCTTACGCTCATACAAGCCTACTTTCTTAAGCAAGACTTCTGCATTTTCAATCGCTTGAGCTTTTGGCACGCCTAAGACATGAACAGGCGCCTCAATCACGTTTTCTAGTACGGTTAGGTGAGACCAGAGGTTGAAACCTTGGAAAACCATTGCCAGGCGTGAGCGAATACGTTGGACTTGCTTTTCATTAGCAGGAACAGATTCACCTGCTCTGTTGTTCTTCATTTGGATTAATTCACCATTTACCCAAATTTCGCCCGCGGTAGGCGTTTCTAGCAAGTTGATACATCTGAGAAAGGTACTCTTACCTGAGCCGGAAGAGCCAATGATGGAGATAACATCTCCTTTGTGCGCGGCAAGTGAAATGCCTTTTAAAACTTCATTTTGTCCAAATGTTTTGTGCAGGTCTTTTATATCTAGCGCTGGTACATCATTCATGCGCCCTACTCCCTGTGTTTTTGTCACTGCAATTAAGGGGCTCCGCCCTCTCTAATTTGGAACAAATTAGCACCGCCCTTTGAAACTTGCAACAAATTATTAACCTAAATAATTCGAATAGAAAGATACTATAGACAAATTAATATGCAATATATAGCAACATATTCTTCAAAAGTTGAATATTAAATATAAAAAAGCCCCTTTCAAAGGGGCTTTTTTAATTTACAAAAGTGTTAAGACGCTACTTAACCAATACCATAAAATCAGATTTCTGAGCATTCGTATTGACCTTCTCAGAATCAACTTCACTGATCACAAGACCATCGTGATCCACTTTAAGATCGGTCACATCACCATGAGAGAAAAGAGAAACAAAGTCATAGCTATTTAGGTTTGCTTCAGCAGACTCCACGACAATAGATTGTGAGAAATCACTTTTAGAAGAAACTTTCAAATCTTGCTTCACACTGTCATCGAATGTGTAGTAGAACAACTCCGGAACAACGACATCACTCTCTAAAGTTGTAAATATCTTGTGTGTTACTCGGTGTAGTGTTCCAGAGTTAGACTCTGCACGATATGCAAGGCGGCTAAAGCCTTTATCTTGGTCAGTGAAAGCAAAACCAGTATCAATAGTTGAGCCTCTCACCACATGCGACGCAGGCAGAGCATTTAGGTTGTAGTAAGCGCTTGGATCAATTGAGATATCCCAATTTGCGTCCTGATACATCTTTTGGTTCAGCACTACCGTCCAACCATTGATAGGTTTTTCAGCTGCAACACTGTAAGTCCAAGTTTCCGTTTTTGGCTCAAGCGGGTGGTAGAACTTCGTCGTTGACATAGGTAGCTCTGCAACTTCGTAGTTGTAATCACCAACAAGTACACTGATGTCTAAAGTGTCATATTTAAAAAGTGTTGGGTTCAAGATTGGAGAAGAGCCATTCATGCCAACCAACGGCAATGGTGATTCACTCGACCAATCGCGAATACCATACTGGTGCAGTTCTGTTTTCGCTGCGTCTGCATATTGTAGCACGACTGTCGACTCCATCTTCGAACCAATTGCTCTTACATCCAAAGAATCAATAGAATAGGTAGGCTTAGACTCTTTCGCAATTTTAGATATGAAGTTGTACTCTAAGCCACCAGCCTCCGTTGCTTCATATTTAAGGTCAGTTCGGGTAGCCTTACGGAAGTTGCCATTTTTATTGCAAGCAGACACCGCCTCTCGATTCATTGAGAACGTTGAGTTTCTAAGGTTATTGTCCTTTAAAAAATCTCGACCGAAGCTGTTTGCCGTAAATACTGTTCCAGAAGCATCAAGCAACTGATAAGTAAAATAGCCGTCCTCAGGAATGTCTTCTAGAACAAATTTCAAAGTAGTGCCTGATGGGTAGATAAAGTCGCCTTGACGGACACCATTCTTGTCTGAATAGAAACCGACGACCTTACCTCCTGTTAGCTGTGCACTTACGGCTGGTTGATAGGTCAATACCTGCTCGATGCCGTTGCCATCTACTCTTCGGTCGTAAATAGTACAGCTGTCTTTTTGTGCATTTGTTTCACTAATGACATTTGGAGCTGCAAAAGTAAAAGTGAATGTAGTTCTTGGTGTGGAACCACCGCCACCGCCGCCACCGCCGCCGCAACCGACCATTAACCCTGAGATGATTGCCACTAGTGGCAGTACTTTAAGCTGTTTCATGTCTTTTTCCTAAACTGAGCGGCAATGATTAGCCAAAAAATTGTCTTTGCTCTGTCCAAAGCAAGAATAAAGCCAGCTTTATATAATTATCGTGAATATTGACATTTAGTCTGCATCTCGTGCAAAAGAACATAAAGTTCTAATTTTATGCAACTTGTGTAATGAAATTACACAAGATCTCCGCATCTCATTCGCATGCCAGAAACTTTCTGTAGTTTTATTTCACAACCATTCTTAAAGTGATCTAAATCAATCACCCTAAATGGCTATCTTGCTAGACTCCTGCCAAAAGATGAGGCTTTTTTTGTGCCTCAACACAATAAGTTATTAGCTATGCTTAGGCACAGTGTCGACGTGTAACAAATCTAACAATAGCTAGCATAAGCGTGCCGCAGGATGCGGATTAACACAATTGAATGAAGAATTCATAACTTTTAAATATATGAGGAATCTATGTCAGACGCAGTTAACAAAACGCACTCTGATTCAGATATCGAGACCAAGAGCTACCGTGAGCTTCATCGTCCAGCATCTGAGTTCGCAAGCCGTTCAGACTACCTAGACCACGAACTACAAATCATGAAGCCACGTCGTTTTGGCTTGAACTTGCCAGGTCGTGACTTCCGCTTTGAGCTTGAAGACCTTGTTCCAGCACTTGCTGGTACTATCGGTATTATCGCAATGTACTCTGCGGTAATGATGTCTTGGGCTGAAGGTCTTACTGCAGCATGGGACCACGTAAACTTAGGCAAGGACTTTGCTATCGAAGTTGCGCGTGTAGAAATGCTCATCCCTGCACTTCTTTTCTGTGTACTTGCCTCTGGTTTTATTAACCCTAAAGCCAACCTAGCAGGCAACCACGGCCCAATGATCCCTCTTATTGGTACCATCGCTCTTGCTGGTGCTCACCCTCTTGCATTAGCAATTCTCATTGGTGTGTTTGGTTTGATTTTGAGCCTCTTAAAAGGTGGGTCAAAACTGGTTAACCTCACCTCTGAAGGTACGGCTGGTGGCCTTCTTATTTTCCTAGGTTTAACCGGAACCATGAGCCAAATTAACTCTATTCAAGCTTGGGCTGTTGGTTTGCAATCCGATACGGTTGCCGCTGGTAGCATGGGTTACATCGGTCTGATTGTTCTTGCGGTTACCATTGGCTTATACGCGTTCCTTGCTAAAGTGAACAAACGCTGGCTAGCGATCCCTGTTTGTGCCTTCACTGGGCTTGCAATCGCACTGGCTCTTGGCGCAGGCTTCGATATTAAATTCGTAACCGAGACAGGCCTTCCAAACCTAAATCCAATCTACTGGTGGGGTTCAACAGAAGAAGGTTGGATGCTTGGTCTTCCTAATATGGAACACTTCATCGCTTCACTACCATTCGCCATTCTTGCGGTAGCAATGTGGTCACCTGACTTCTTGGGTCACCGTATCTTCCAAGAGATGAACTACCCACGTAAGAGTGAGAAAGTGCTGATGGACGTTGATGACACAATGACAATGTGTTCCGTTCGCCAAATGGTCGGTACTGCAGTGGGTGGTGGTAACATCACATCATCTTGGGGGACTTACATGATCCCTGCTGCAATCGCGAAACGCCCTATTCCTGCTGGTGCCATCTTACTAGGCTCTCTATGTATTATTGTTGCAATCCTTGGTTTTCCTATGGACGTTGCAGTATGGCCTCCAGTTATGCGCGTTGCTCTTCTCGTTGGTGTATCTCTACCACTGCTTGAAGCTGGCATGCAGATGGTGAAGGACTCGAAAGACTCACAAGCAGCAGGTATCTGTATCTTTGGTTCTGCCGTTGTTAACCCAGTTCTAGCTTGGGCACTAACTATGCTTTTAGATAACAACGGTTTAATTGGAGATAAAGAGCGCGCGTCTCGCCTATCATTTGTAGACAAGATTGTGATCCCAGTAAGCGTACTTGTTATCTGTTTAGTTGCTATGCTTGCAGTTGGTATGCTTGAAGGCCAGTATGGCATCCAAGCTTGGCTATAAGCTAGCAGTCTAGAAATTTGTGGGTAGCGCTCGTCGCTACCCCATTTTTATCGAGATTTTTGAGGATTTATTGATTTAGTTTAAGGTTTGCAAAAAAATTTTAGTTTAACCTCTAACTGTTGCTTAAAAAGAGAAACGTTAAAACTAGTGACAATATTTATAGTTTTGTAAATCGAATACGTAAATTTAAGACTATAAATATTGTTATTCATAAGAGTGTACTGTTCCCCTCTTTTATCTGGGGATAGCTGGCTCAACGGCGAAGCAGTACGTATTTTTTTCTACTAAAAAGGTAGGTATGTCATGGCAGAGCAATTTGCTAAAGCTTGGGAAGGTTTTGCTGCAGGCGACTGGCAAAACGAAGTAAACGTTCGTGATTTCATTCAGAAGAACTACACTCCGTACGAAGGCGACGAATCTTTCCTAGTTTCTGAAGGTACTGAAGCGACTAACAAGCTTTGGGCTAAGGTAATGGAAGGCATCAAACAAGAGAACGCGACTCACGCTCCTGTTGATTTTGATACTTCAGTTATCTCTACCATCACTGCTCACGATGCAGGCTACATCGAAAAAGACCTAGAAACTATCGTAGGTCTTCAAACTGACGCTCCTCTAAAACGTGCGATCATCCCTAACGGTGGTATCCGCATGGTTGAAGGTTCATGCAAAGCCTACGACCGCGAGCTAGACCCACAAGTTAAAAAAATCTACACAGAATACCGTAAAACTCACAACCAAGGCGTTTTCGATATCTACACTCCTCAAATCATGGCGTGTCGTAAATCTGGCGTACTGACTGGTCTTCCAGATGCATACGGTCGTGGTCGTATCATCGGTGACTACCGTCGTGTTGCTCTATACGGTATTGACTTCCTAATGAAGGATAAATTCGCGCAGTTCTCTTCTCTACAAGAGCGTTTTGAGAACGGCGAAGACCTACAAATGACAATGCAGCTTCGTGAAGAGATCGCAGAGCAACACCGTGCTCTAGGTCAAATCAAAGAAATGGCTGCAAAATACGGTTGTGATATTTCTCGTCCTGCTGAAACTGCGCAAGAAGCTATTCAGTGGACTTACTTCGGTTACCTAGCTGCTGTTAAATCTCAAAACGGTGCGGCTATGTCTCTAGGTCGTACTTCTACGTTCCTAGACATCTTCATCGAACGTGATATCGCGGCTGGTAAGCTAACTGAAGAACAAGCTCAGGAAATGATCGACCACTTCGTAATGAAACTACGTATGGTTCGTTTCCTACGTACTCCTGAGTACGATGATCTATTCTCTGGCGACCCTATCTGGGCAACTGAGTCTATGGGTGGTATGGGTCTTGACGGTCGTACGCTAGTTACTCGTACAAACTTCCGTTTCCTAAACTCACTATACACTATGGGTCCTTCTCCAGAGCCAAACATCACTGTTCTTTGGTCTGAGCAACTACCTGAAGGCTTCAAGAAGTTCTGTGCGAAAGTATCTATCGATACTTCTTCTATTCAGTACGAAAATGACGACCTAATGCGTCCAGACATGAACTCTGACGACTACGCGATCGCATGTTGTGTATCTCCAATGGTTGTTGGTAAGCAAATGCAGTTCTTCGGTGCTCGTGCGAACCTTGCGAAAACAATGCTTTACACCATCAACGGTGGTGTGGATGAGAAGCTAAAAATCCAAGTTGGCCCGCAAATGCCTAAGATCGAAGGCGATGTTCTTAACTACGATGAACTGTGGGAGAAAATGGACCACTTCATGGATTGGCTAGCGAAACAATATGTGACTGCACTAAACGCTATCCACTTCATGCACGATAAGTACAGCTACGAAGCGGCACTAATGGCTCTACACGACCGTGACGTTAAACGTACTATGGCTTGTGGTATTGCTGGTCTATCTGTTGCGGCTGACTCACTATCTGCAATTAAATACGCAAAAGTTAAGCCAATTCGTGACGAAGACGGTCTAGCAATCGACTTCGAAATCGAAGGCGATTACCCTAAATTCGGTAACAACGACCCACGCGTTGATGACATTGCATGTGAACTTGTTTCTGTATTTATGGGCAAAATCCGTAAGCTTAAGACTTACCGTGATGCAATCCCTACTCAGTCAATTCTTACTATCACTTCAAACGTGGTTTACGGTAAGAAAACTGGTAACACGCCTGACGGTCGTCGTGCTGGTGCTCCATTTGCTCCAGGTGCAAACCCAATGCACGGTCGTGACGAGAAAGGTGCTGTAGCATCACTAACTTCAGTTGCTAAACTGCCGTTTGCTGACGCACAAGATGGTATCTCTTACACATTCTCTATCGTACCTAACGCACTAGGTAAAGATGAGGGTTCACAACGCGCTAACCTTGCTGGTCTTATGGATGGTTACTTCCACCACGAAGCGGGTATCGAAGGTGGTCAACACCTAAACGTGAACGTTCTTAACCGTGAAACTCTAGAAGACGCAGTTAAGCACCCAGAGAAATACCCTCAGCTAACAATCCGTGTATCTGGTTACGCTGTTCGCTTCAACTCTCTAACTGCAGAGCAACAAGCTGACGTAATCGCGCGTACATTCACTGAGTCTCTATAAGACTATAGCGAAATAACGTTCTAGTAATACAACAAAGGCTGATGCTAAGTAGCATCAGCCTTTTTTTATTTCTTGAATGAAAGTTGTGATATCGCGAAAGACTTTTGCCCGCATTCTTACGTATGATGCGAAAAAAGTTAGCAAATAAAGTCTATGAGATTTAGTAAATTAATTATTCTTACCCTTCTTTCTCCAGTTGCAATAGCATCCACTAAGTCTACGGTTTCTTTTACCATCGACAACGATGGTATTTTTGGCGTCGATCAAGACTATACGAATGGTGTTTTCCTTTCTTACGCGACAGACCAACTGACACAAGAAAGCCAATGGAAATGGCTGAGTCTAGCTAACTCAGAGCACGCCAATATCGATAAAATAGAGTTGGTTCTTGGCCACAAGATGTGGACTCCAAGCGACATTGAAGCCGATTATCCACTAATCAATGATCGCCCATATGCCGGTTACCTACACACCGAAATCAACTACCTTTCCCTAACGAGTGACAAAGCTGTACGGTACAATTTCACCATAGGAGCTACGGGTGAAAGTTCGCTATCAGAAAAGGCGCAAGAAATCGTTCACGGCATAACAGGATCGACGGACCCTCAAGGTTGGGATTACCAGATTGAAGATAAAGTTGCGTTCAGCCTTGGTTACCGCGTATTTAACAAATTGATGCGCAGCGAAGAACAAAAAACACAATGGGAGATCACCAACATTAACGACATCAATGCGGGTAACTTCCGTAGTGATGTCTCTCAAGGCGTCATGTTTCGTTGGGGTACAAACCTAGCGAATAGCATCGGAGCAGCCAATATCAGTGTCGAAAGCCCTTTCTCAGCAAGTATGATCGCTCAGAACACGTCGAGTTGGTTCTTGTTCACCGGGTTTGAAGGTCGTTACCGCTTTAATGACATGACTATCGAAGGAGATCGTCCTGGCATTCCTGAACCGTCAGCGCCATACGACGTCACACTGCAAAATTGGCAAGCAAGTGCCGTCGCGGGGGTATCTTGGTACAACCAAAATTACGGTGCAAGCATCACCTTTACGATTAAAACACCGGATTATGAAGAAGCCCAAACCGATGTTTATGGGACAGGCTCGTTCTCCGTGTTTGCCTTTTTCTAAAAACTGGATTATCCCAGTATCGAAGCCAATCTAGATACACGGCAAGTTCTCGGGGTAGGTATTAACCACCTCGTGTTCAAGCGTTTATGTAGATTGGCTCCATCTATTTTCTTTCTTCAAATAACCTTGCCTTTAGTACCGACAAAGCTGTTTTAACCCTGCTTTTTGTAATAAAATAACAGCTAGAATTTACTAGTAATGAGAGCAAAAGATGTCAACAGCTGGTCGTATTCACTCATTTGAGTCATGTGGTACCGTAGACGGACCTGGTATTCGATTTATCGTCTTCTTGCAAGGTTGTTTAATGCGCTGTAAGTATTGCCATAACCGCGATACTTGGGACACGCATGATGGCAAAGAAGTCACGGTTGAAGAAATCATTTCCGAAGCGAAAAGTTACCGCCACTTCATGAATGCATCAGGTGGTGGCGTTACTTGTTCTGGCGGCGAAGCGATGCTTCAACCGGAATTCGTACGTGATTTTTTCCGCGCTGCTAAAGCCGAAGGCATTCATACATGTCTAGATACTAACGGTTATGTTCGTAAGCACACTGATGTTATCGATGAAGTACTGGATGCAACAGACTTAGTCATGCTTGACATCAAACACATGAAAGACGAAGTGCACCAAGATCTCATCGGTGTATCCAACCGACGCACATTGGACTTTGCTCGTTACTTGCAAAAAATCGGAAAGAAAACATGGATTCGCTATGTCGTCGTGCCTGGTTACACAGATGACCCAGAAGCAGCACACATGCTTGGTGAATTTATTAAAGACATGGATAACATCGAAAAGGTCGAGTTACTTCCTTACCACAAATTAGGGGCTCATAAGTGGGAAGCGTTAGGCTTAGAATACCCACTCGAAGGCGTAAACCCGCCACCGAAAGAAACCATGGATGAAATTCAATCCATTCTTGCTCAATACAACGATAACGTAAAATACTAAGTGAACCGCAAGACTAACCTCTTTAAAATACCAGCTTATTGCTGGTATTTTTTTGATTATATCTAAGCCTTATCAGTGAGTTTCTCTGCGGTCATTTAGGTATAAAAAGAACGATAGAAATGATTGCGTCATGTTCGCATAGGAAGGAAGTAACATGGATTTGTTTAACTTAGGCTCTCTTGTTGTCTCAATTTGGATAGTAGCTGTCTACTGCCTACCAGATTGGAAAAAAGTCGTTTGGCTCAAACTGGAAAAAGAAAAAGGATTTCAGCACCTCGTTTTTGCAACGCTCTTCTTTTTCAGTATTTTATGGGCCGCTCAAGCAGGTGTAAAAGAAGGATTACAGATTCATTTTCTTGCACTAACAACGCTGACGATGATGTATGGTTGGCGCATGGCATTTCTACTCAGCATTCCCGCTATGTTGGTCAACCACCTACTACATGATGTGTCCTTGCTACTCTTACCCACGTCGTTAGTTCTATCTGCCCTAATTCCGATTTTCATTAGTTACTTAGTGTTTCTTCTGAGTTACCACTACTTACCACGAAACATTTTTGTTTTCATCTTCGTTGCTGGATTTTTCAATGGCGCGATAACAGGAAGTCTGCACCTCATCATTAACTCTTTTTATCACCTATCAGTTGGTCACTACGATTGGGAAACCATTCAACATAACTACTTTGTTTTTGTGCCGTTGCTCGCCTTTCCTGAAGGTCTACTAAATGGTATGGCACTGGCGGTTTTAACCGTATTCAAGCCAGAGTGGCTGAGAGTATTTTCAGACCGAGACTACATATACAATCATTACCATAAATAAGTGTTTTGAAACTGGTCAAAAGTGACAGTTCTTGCCATTTTTTAGTATTAAATATGTGTTGAGATCATGTTTCACTCATGTCTTAAGCGTTAACCTAAGCACATTAAAAATGTATTAGATATCTAGTGAGGTCACCATGGAAATGTCAAACGCTCAACGTTTGATTCTATCAAACCAATACAACCTTATGTCTCAACTTGATCCAAGTAATGCGGCCAAATACAAACGCTTACAAACGATCGTTGAACGTGGTTATGAACTACAAATGCGAGAGTTGAACAAAGATTTCGGCTGCCTCTCAGAAGCAGAATGTCGTGAGATCATCGACGTTATGGAGATGTATCATGCGATGCAAGAATCTTACAACATGCTAGACGATGAAGATCGTAGCAACGTGGATCAACGTCGCTTGAAGTTCTTGGGATTTGATATCGCTTCAGAAGCGCAACAAGTACATTACGTACGTTTTCTCATCGATTCTGAAGGTTTGTACCCTCAGTTTGACAAGGCAGATCATCACTTTAACAGCCAAATGCCGATGCTAGATAAATACCGCCGTATGCTGCAAACTTGGCGTAACTGCCCTCGTCAGTATCATTTATGTGAAAACGAACTAGCGCAAATCTTCAGCGCATAAAAATGGTCGTCTAAGAATGAGGAGAGCGCCCGCTCTCCTTGTTATTTACCCTGTCACAAACTTATCTAAGACTTTGCTCTCTTCCTACCTCTTTCACTTACCTTGCTCAATGTAGAACAACGAATCACTGAGACTCTTCTGTCTTTGCCAAATATTTGATTTCTATTGCACCTATTCACGACATAAATTCGTCCTTAATAAAAGAGTGATTCAAATGTCACTTTTACAATAAATTCATAATTGTTAAGCAAAATTGCAAATCCCCGACTAGGCTTAAGTAGAGAAAGGCTGTGATTGAAAAATTCATATCCACCGCTCACCGTTGTAACGAAAAAACCGTCCATAAAGCAAAGTCTTTGGTGTCGCCAATCTTACATTCTGTACGAACCAAATGTGATAACAGGACGTATATTCAAACAACAACGAGCATAACTGTTGGTGGAAAGCCTGAATCAACGTTCGTCGGTAGACTGACTATTAAAGGGGAAAGCGACATGAGTATTTTCGACCACTATCAATCAAGATATGAAGCTGCAAAAGATGAAGAGATGTCGTTACAGGAGTTTTTAGCCCTGTGTAAAGATGACAAAAGCGCTTATGCTAATGCAGCAGAACGCCTACTGATGGCGATTGGTGAACCAGAGATAATCGATACGGCAAAGGATCCGAGACTAAGCCGAATCTTCTCGAATCGTGTTATCTCTCGTTATGAAACCTTTAAAGACTTTTATGGCATGGAAGATGCCATAGAACAAATTGTGTCTTACCTAAAACATGCGGCGCAAGGCCTAGAAGAGCGTAAGCAGATTCTTTACCTACTCGGCCCTGTAGGTGGTGGTAAGTCTTCGCTTGCAGAAAAGCTTAAGGCTCTGATGGAACAGATGCCTATTTATGTTCTTACTGCTAACGGCGAACGCAGCCCAGTGAATGACCATCCATTCTGCCTATTCAAAGCCACAGAAGATGGCGATATTTTGAAAAAAGAATATGGCATCGAGCACCGTTATCTTCGCTCGATCATGTCTCCTTGGGCCGCTAAACGTCTTCACGAGTTTGGTGGTGATATCACCAAATTTAAAGTAGTGAAAGTACGCCCTTCTATCCTTGACCAAATCGGTATTGCCAAAACTGAACCAGGCGATGAAAACAACCAAGATATCTCATCATTGGTTGGTAAAGTCGATATTCGTAAGCTTGAACACTATTCGCAAGACGATCCAGACGCTTACAGCTACTCCGGTGCGCTGTGTAAAGCAAACCAAGGTTTAATGGAATTCGTTGAGATGTTCAAAGCACCAATCAAAGTGCTTCACCCGCTGTTAACAGCAACGCAAGAAGGCAACTTCAACGGTACAGAAGGCCTTTCTGCGATTCCATTCGACGGTATGATTCTGGCTCACTCAAACGAATCTGAGTGGCAGACCTTCCGTAACAACAAGAACAATGAAGCGTTCTTGGACCGTGTTTATATTGTGAAGGTACCTTACTGTCTACGTGTTTCAGAAGAAGTCAAAATCTACCAAAAACTTCTTGAAAACAGTGAGTTGTCTCAAGCCCCTTGTTCACCAAGCACGCTCGAGACTCTGGCACAATTCAGTATTCTTTCTCGACTTAAAGAGCCTGAAAACTCGTCCATCTTCTCTAAGATGCGCGTATACGACGGTGAAACGCTGAAAGATACGGATCCAAAGGCAAAAAGCTATCAAGAGTATCGTGATTATGCTGGTGTCGATGAAGGCATGAACGGTCTCTCAACACGTTTTGCCTTTAAGATTTTGTCACGCGTATTTAACTTCGACCAAACCGAAGTGGCAGCCAACCCTGTACATCTATTCTATGTGATTGAACAACAGGTTGAGCGCGAACAGTTCCCTGCTGAAACAGCAGAGAAATATCTCGAGTTCTTGAAAGGCTACCTAGTACCTCGATACGTTGAATTTATCGGTAAAGAGATTCAGACCGCTTATCTTGAGTCTTACTCTGAATACGGCCAAAACATCTTCGACCGATATGTCACCTATGCAGACTTCTGGATTCAAGACCAAGAGTACCGAGATCCAGAAACTGGTCAGCTATTTGATCGCTCTTCACTGAATGCTGAGCTAGAGAAGATCGAAAAAACAGCTGGTATTTCTAACCCGAAAGATTTCCGAAACGAAATCGTTAACTTTGTGCTTCGTGCGAAAGCGAATAACAATGGTCAAAACCCGGTTTGGACCAGCTACGAAAAACTGCGCACAGTAATCGAGAAGAAAATGTTCTCCAATACCGAAGAGCTACTTCCGGTTATCTCATTTAATGCGAAAACCTCTTCTGAAGATCAGAAGAAGCACGACGACTTTGTCGCTCGCATGATGGAAAAAGGCTATACCGAGAAACAGGTTCGCCTACTTTCTGAGTGGTACCTACGAGTACGTAAGTCATCCTAACCCAGTATTGAGTTAGGTCGCTTGTGAAACATGAAGAGGGCTATTTCATGGCGCAATTTATAGACCGAAGGCTCAATGGCAAGAACAAGAGCGCTGTTAATCGACAGCGCTTCTTGAAGCGCCACAAAGAGCAAATAAAAGAGTCGGTAGCAGACGCAGTGAATCGACGCTCGATTACGAATACGGAAACGGGCGAAGACGTCTCTATCCCTCACAAAGACATCAATGAGCCTATATTTCATCAAGGCAAAGGTGGTGTTCGCGAACGAGTTCATCCCGGTAACGATCAATTCATTACTGGTGATAAAATTGAGCGTCCCAAAGGTGGCGGTCAAGGTAGCGGCTCTGGAGAAGGGAACGCCAGTCCAGATGGAGAAGGCCAAGACGAATTTGTATTCCAAATATCAAAAGATGAGTACCTCGATATTTTGTTCGAAGATCTCGAGCTGCCTAATCTAGAAAAAAACCAAATTGCCAAAATCACAGAATGGAAAACGCACCGTGCAGGCTTTCAAACTGCCGGTATCCCTTCCAATATCGCCGTAGTACGCTCTCTGCAACAATCTCTTGCGCGCCGTACTGCAATGACTGCTGGTAAGAAACGACTTCTCAAAGAGCTAGAAGACGAACTTGCTCGCATCAAAAATATTGAGCCTGCTCAGCAGTTTGAAGAGAACCGCTTGAAGGCTGAAATTGAAGAACTGCGCAAGAAAATCGAAAGCGTGCCGTTCATCGATACCTTCGACTTACGCTTCAAGAACTATGAGAAACGCCCTGTACCATCGAGCCAAGCGGTCATGTTCTGTCTAATGGACGTATCCGGTTCTATGGATCAGGCAACGAAAGACATCGCAAAACGCTTCTATGTTCTTTTGTACTTGTTCTTAACTCGTACCTACGAGAATGTCGAAGTCGTCTTTATCCGCCACCATACCCAAGCGAAGGAAGTGGACGAGCACGAATTTTTCTACTCACAAGAAACCGGGGGTACCATTGTATCTAGCGCGCTCAAGTTAATGGATGAAATAGTAAAAGAGCGATACCCGATTGGTCAGTGGAACATATATGCAGCTCAAGCATCCGACGGTGACAACTGGGCAGATGATTCGCCAAGATGCCGGGATCTGTTAGTGAACAAATTACTTCCAAACTGTCAGTACTACTCTTACATAGAGATCACGCGGCGCTCGCACCAAACTCTATGGCATGAGTACGAAAAACTCACTGAAGAGTTTCCTAATTTCGCAATGAAAAACATTCGCTCTGTGGAGGATATTTTCCCAGTCTTTCGTGAACTATTCCAAAAAGAAACGGCGTAAGGAGGCTAGCGATGAATACCGCAACGAGAAACCTCTCAGGAGAGGCGCCTAAGAAGCGTAACAGTAAAGTGTTGCCAGATGGACCAGATTGGACATTTGAGCTGTTAGAGCGATACCACAAAGAAATTAAGCGTGTCGCGGAGCATTATCGCCTAGACACTTACCCTAACCAAATAGAAGTGATTACTTCAGAACAGATGATGGATGCCTATTCAAGCATCGGCATGCCAATCAATTACAACCACTGGTCATTTGGTAAAAAATTCATTCAAACAGAGCAGAACTATAAACATGGTCAAATGGGGCTAGCCTACGAGATTGTGATTAACTCCGACCCTTGTATTGCTTATTTGATGGAAGAAAATACGGTAACAATGCAAGCGCTCGTGATAGCACACGCGTGTTACGGCCATAACTCTTTTTTCAAAGGTAATTACCTATTCCAAACGTGGACTGACGCCAGTTCTATTATCGACTATCTGCTGTTCGCCAAAAAGTACTTAGCCGAATGTGAAGAACGATATGGCGTAAAAGAAGTGGAAAAGCTGCTCGACTCTTGTCACGCGTTAATGAACTTTGGTGTAGACCGCTACAAGCGTCCAGAGAAAATCTCAATTACAGAGGAAAAAGCAAGACAAGAAGAACGCGAAGCATACCTACAATCTCAAGTTAATGAGCTTTGGCGCACGGTACCAACAGCCAAGACGAAAGAGGAAGACATTAAAGAGCGATTCCCAAGCGAGCCTCAGGAAAATTTGCTCTACTTCTTCGAAAAACATGCTCCGTTGTTAGAGCCATGGCAACGTGAAGTTGTTCGGATCGTCCGTAAGATCAGTCAGTATTTTTATCCGCAAAAACAAACGCAAGTCATGAATGAAGGCTGGGCAACGTTCTGGCACTACACCATACTCAACCATCTTTATGATGAGGGCTTGGTGTCTGAAAAGTTCATTCTAGAGTTCTTACATAGCCACACCAGTGTCGTGGCTCAGCCGCCTTATAACAGTCCTTACTTTAATGGCATTAACCCCTACGCGTTAGGCTTTGCCATGTTCCGAGATATTAAGCGTATCTGCGAAGAACCAACTGATGAGGACAAGGAGTGGTTTCCAGATTTAGCAGGAACCGACTGGTTAGATGCAGTGCATTTCGCGATGCATAATTTCAAAGATGAAAGCTTTATTAGCCAATACCTTTCTCCGAAACTAATGCGTGATTTCAAGCTGTTTGCGATCAACGATGATGACCATAAGAACTTTATTGAAGTCGCTGCTATACACGATGAGATGGGTTATAAACGCATTAGAGAAACCTTAGCCGCTCAGTATAACTTATCTAATCTTGAGCCAAACATTCAGGTGTTTAATGTCGATGTCCGTGGTGATCGATCGCTTACGTTGCAGTACGTTCCTCACAACCGCATCCCACTTGATGATAGTTACGAAGAAGTTCTAAAGCACGTGTACCGATTATGGGGCTTTGATGTCATTCTCCAAGAAGTGAAAGACACCGGTCACCGAGAGGTGTTAGCAACCTGCCCTAAACGGAACCAATACGACACTAACATTTAACTAATACCGCGATACAAGTAAAACAAAAAGGCTCCTAATTCAGGAGCCTTGTTTATTCTTAAATCTATATGAGCATTTGTTACGCTTGCTTTGCAACAATCGCGCGCACGGCTTCTAGATCTTCGGGCGTATCAACGCCTGCTGCTGGTGCTTCTTTCGCTACCGCCACATGAATTTTTTCACCGTACCAAAGCACTCGCAGTTGCTCAAGACACTCAATCTGCTCTAATGCACTTGGTGCCCAGTTGACATACGTATTAATGAAACCAGCTCGATAAGCATAAATACCAATATGACGCATTAATGGGTTGGCAATGGTTTTGTCTTGTTTAGCAAAGTTATCGCGATCCCAAGGGATGGTTGCTCGACTAAAGTACATCGCATAGCCTTGCTCATCTGCGACAACTTTAACAGCGTTCGGGTTGAACACTTCCTCTTCCGAGTCTATTTCTACAGCTAACGTCGCCATCGGGGCTTCACACCCTGATAAGTTATCAGCAACCTGACGAATGATGGACGGCGGAATCAAAGGCTCATCCCCTTGCACATTAACAATGATGTGGTCTGCCGGAATAGCCATCTTTTCAACAACTTCTGCAAGACGCTCCGTACCTGATTCGTGGTGGGGAGAGGTCATACAAACTTTACCACCGAATGACGAAACCGCTTTCGCAACACGCTCGTCATCAGTTGCAACGATGACATCTTCCGCACCCGCTTGTAGCGCTTGTTCATAAACCCACTGAACCATAGGCTTACCACCAATATCCGCTAGCGGTTTACCAGGCAAACGGCTCGATGCGTAGCGCGAAGGGATGACAACCGTAAAAGACATTAGCGTCCCTCATCCATGCTCATAGTGCGAGCTTCAGGCTCTAGCAGAACTGGAATACCCTCTTTGATCGGGTAAGCAAGGCGATCCAATTTGCAGATCAACTCTTGATTATCTTTATCGTACGTCAGCTTACCTTTGCAAACAGGGCAAGCTACAATCTCAAGTAGACGGTGATCCATAAGCCGCTTTAACCTCTTTTATTCTATTTAAAATTTGCTCTGCATCGTTTGATTCAAACTGGGCAGATACAGGCAGATACCACCAATTATCTTGCGCATAATGGCTGCACTTGACGGCATCTTTCTCGGTCATAACCACATTGGTCCCTTGTTGAGCCAATGCTTCTAATTCTTGTTGATCAAAGTCTTGATGGTCAGCAAAACCTTTTGTGACTTTAACATCTGCGTTCATCGAGTTTAGTGTATGAAAAAAACGCGGTGGATGCCCAATGCCCGCAAATGCGACGAGATCTTTCAACTCCGAGACATCCACATGTTGCTTAGTCTTAAGATTAATAGCTTTAGAGGGTGCTAAAGCCATTGCGATTTCGCCCGTATGAGCTTGACCGCCATTGGTGATGATAAAGTCGACTTCTTTAAGTCGCTCAATACCTTCACGTAAAGGACCTAATGGAATCAGGCTTTCATTCCCAAACCGGCGATTCCCATCCACAATCACTAACTCAATATCACGGCCTAACGCATAATGTTGTAATCCATCATCCGTAATTATGATATCCACATCCAAATCTAGCAGTGCTTTCACTGCATTTGAACGCACAGGATCTACCGCAACAGGTGCTCCTGTACGGCGATGAATCAACTTAGGTTCATCGCCACAATGCTTCGCTGGCGTATCTTCTTTTAGCACTAACGGATAGGCAGGAGCCTTTGCCCCATAACCACGAGAAACAACCCCCGGCTTAAAGCCCATTTGCTGTAGTTGCTCAACAAGCCACACAACAACTGGTGTTTTACCATTGCCACCAGCAGTGATATTGCCAACCACAACAACAGGTATAGGCGCATTATAAGCTTGCTTGCGGCCAGTTTGGTATTGCTTTCGCTTTGACTTGCTTATCGCTCCAAATAATAAACTCAGTGGCCACAAAAGCGGCCACAAGAGATATTTTATTGGATGGTTTTCAAACCAGATTTTTTCAATCACCGCGCTTATTCACCAAACTGAATACGGTGCAATTGTGCATACGCACCATTTTTCTCAATAAGCTCAGCGTGGTTGCCACGTTCAATGATGGCACCATCATCAACCACAAGAATTTCATCGGCTTTCTCGATTGTGGATAAGCGGTGCGCTATTACAAGTACCGTTTTGTCTTTTTGCAGCTCATCAAGTGCAGCTTGAATAGCTCGCTCGGATTCGGTATCCAAAGCCGAAGTTGCCTCATCAAGAATCAGCACTGGAGCATCACGCAATAGAGCTCGCGCAATCGCAACACGTTGGCGTTGACCACCAGACAAGCTAGCACCATTTTCACCAATCATGGTATCAAGTCCATCATCCATTTTGCCGATGAACTCCATCGCATGCGCGAGTGTTGCCGCTTTCTCGATATCACTGCGCTCATATTGGCCATCCGTTGCGTACGCAATATTGTTTGCTATCGTGTCATTAAACAAATGAACATTTTGCGATACTAGTGCAAATTGCTGACGTAAATTCTTTAGCTCGTAATCACGAATATCATGCCCATCTAATGTGATAGATCCACTGTCAACATCATAGAAGCGGTTGAACAAGTTCGCGATGGTACTTTTACCTGAACCAGAACGGCCAACTAGCGCCACCGTTTTTCCTCTTGGAATATCGAAGCTGACATTTTCCAATGCTGGTTTTTCTGCACCAGTGTAAGTAAAGCTTACGTTTTTAACTGAAACGTCGCCATTTGCGCGTTCAACTGTCAACTTACCTTCGTTTTTCTCAGGCTCGAGGTCAATTAACGCGAAGAGCGTTTGGCTCGCGGCCATACCACGTTGGAACTGAGAAGTAACGTTAGTCAGCGCTTTAAGTGGGCGCATCAGACCAAACATTGCAGAGAAGACAACAGTAAATGTACCTGGAGTCAGTTGCTCTTTAATCGAATCAATACTTGCTAAATAAAGAACGGCAACAATTGCAAGTGATGCAATCATTTGGATGATAGGGTTAGCCGCCGCTTGAGCCGTCACCAACTTCATGCTTTGTTGACGCATTTGGTTGCTGACTTTTTCAAATCGTTTACGTTCGATGTCTTGGCCGCCATAGCTCAACACAACTTTATGGCCTTTCAGCATCTGCTCTGCTGATGCAGTTACGTTACCCATCATGGTCTGCATATTTTTGGATATTTTTCTAAAACGTTTAGAAACAACACCAATACCCCATGCTACAACGGGAGCAACAGCAAACAGCACTAGCGACAATTGCCAGCTGTTGTAAAACATCAAAACTAACAGACCAATGATACTTGCGCCTTCACGGACAATGCTCACCAACGCTTGGCTAGTTGCCGCTGACACTTGCTCTGAGTCGTAGGTTATACGCGACAATAAATTGCCCGTCTTTTCCTTATCAAAGTAAGACACTGGCATATGCATAAAGTGATTGAACACCATGCGACGGACTTGCATAACTACGTTGCCAGATACCCAGCTCAAACAGTAGGTGGAGACAAATCCACTTATGCCACGGATGAACATCATGGCAAAAATAATCAATGGAAGCGTGCGTAAAAAATCAGATTCAGCGTTCCCAAAACCTTCATCGAGTAGTGGTTTTAGTAGGGAAATCATATAGGTATCTGATATGGCATTAATAACTAATGCAATGACTGCAACGACAAGACCTGACTTATAAAGGCGAATAAATTGCCATAGACGCTTAAACGTCTGCCAAGTCGTTTCATCAGTATTTATCGACATAGAAGTGCTTTATTTTCTTACATTAAGACTCTCATTCTACTCCCTTACGCAGCATCTGCCTATACCAAGGCTCAAATGTATCGCTACGTTTGGTTTCTGAGCGCCAATTATCACGGTGAATAAAGAAGCTTACCTGACCACCCTCACCAGTATCAAGCCAAGTAATGCCAAGCTTTCGGTATGAAGCAACGACATTTTCCGCTGGCATTCCCCATCGATTGTTTTTTGCTAAAGAAGCAACCGCCACACTCGGGCTCACCGCCTCGATAAATCGAGGATTCGATGAACTTTTACTCCCGTGGTGAGGGACTAGCATCACATCGCTTTGTAACTTTCCGGGTTCTCTAAGCAAAATCCACTCGCTAATGGCCTCAATATCACCAGTAAAAAGCATACTAAAGTTAGAAATAGGGTCAGTAAGTCGTAATACACAGGAGTGCGGATTATACGCACGTTGAACAAGTTCAGGAGGCCAGAGCACTTCCATGTTTAATCCTTGCCATTTCCTTTGGTCGCCTCTAGTGCAAGGCTCATATCCGATAAAGAATTGACTACTAAGTTTACGTTGTGGAGAAAAGGCATCTTCAATGAAAAAGCGGCCGCCTGCGTGATCATTATCGAAATGGCTTAGAATCAGTGTATCTATGCTTTCATAACCTCGTTGATGCAAAACCGGAGTGACGACCTGCTCTGCGATACTGCCGCTTTGCCATGCTTTACCAGTGTCATACAGCAACACCTTGTCGTCTTTTTCTACAACCACTGCAAGGCCATGACCTACATCTAATACATCGATACGCCAATGCGGTTCATACTCCGATGCAAGCTTGATACTAATAACGATGCCGAGTAACAAATACCATGCGTACTGAGACATGAACCGTTGAAATATTAAGCAAACCACTATCGCCATAACCAGCATTGTCATTTCCATGCTAATAGGTTGCCAAGAACCTATTGCGTACTGTATTGACGTGCTCAATGGCTGTAATGACCAGTCCACCAAATGCCACAGAGGCTTCGCTATCATTTCAAGAAACAAAGATGAGAACAGGGCTAGAAACATCAAAGGTACAACGATAAATCCGAACCAAGGAATAAATACCAAGTTGTAGGCTATTGAGGACAAACTAAAACCGGAGAAGAAATGGCCACTAACAGGTACGATTAAAGCGCTCAACATCAATTGAGTAAGCAATAACGCTTTTAATCTCGCTTTCCAACCTCCCCTTTGATGTCGAATCAAATTAATTGCGAACAATACCGCACAAACGGAGAGGTACGATAACCAAAAGCTCATACTGTAGGATGCAAAAGGTTGGACAAGCAGTTGTAGAGATACTGCAAGCAAAAGAACTCGCCAAGAAGTCCAGAGCACCAGAGTATACTTCAGGAGAACGTAAACAACGCATACCGACACTGCTCGCGTAGTAGGCAGAGAGAAATCCGCTAACCAAGCGTAGGCAACAGCGAAGATCAGCCCATATAAGCTAGGTAACAATTGGTATTGGGGTAATAGATAACGAACGGTACCGCCCACGACTAGCCCAAAAGTAAACGCCATACCAATATGTAAACCAGAAATGGAGACCAAATGCAGTAAACCACTGTCCCTGAGCGCTTGCCAATCTTCCTTAGACAACCAAGAACGGTCAGCAAAAACTAACGCACTTATTAACGAGAAATGATGAAGGGAAGACACATCATCAGCGACATCGGCAATAATGGATTGACGCAGAGATACATTAGAACGAACAATCCACTTAGCATCTTTGTTAACAACCGCTCGGGCGATAATATTTTTACTCATCGCGTGCTTTTCAGCATCAAAGCCAGCTTCGTTGCGTAGACCTGTAATCGGCTTTAACGAGATGGATGTCGTAAACTCACTGTTAACATCGAGTGGAAAAGGCGTAATAAGACGGATTTTAGGTTTAAGAAAAGGTAACAGAGTTTGAGAATTTACCGCTTCTATAGCGACAATACCTTCATAACCGTGACTTATTTGCGTAAAAGGGCTGTCAACTTTACCAATTATGGTAATATTCTCCCCTGCTTGAAAAAGGGCTTGTCTCTGAGACTCCAATACATTGCCGTGGACGATGACAACCATAAAGCCCGCAATTGCGCCTATGCTAATTAAGCCACGACGTAATTTGATTATTGAGCCAGTGGTTATTATTCCCAGCAGCAACCAACGCCAATCTGGTATTGTCGGCCACCAAGCTGACGAGATTACGCTCGCTACAAATAACGCCAAGGTCCAACTTTTTTCTGAGAGAGTCATGCTGTCCTATGCCTAGAAAGCTGATAAAACGCTTCATGCCAGATCATGAATTGATCAAACGCCAAAAAGCATTGAAGGTCTTCGGCAATGTGTTGTACAACCCGAACTTGTGGTGCTTAAACCGCCGCTCGGCATCAGGGGCTTTTGCTGTCGGGTTATTTATGGCTTTTGTTCCGCTGCCGAGCCAAATGATCATGGCCGCTGGCTTGGCCATTATGTTGGGTGTCAATCTGCCCCTCTCCGTCGCTTTGGTATGGATCAGCAACCCTATCACTATGCCTGTGCTATTTTACTTTGCGTACAAGCTAGGTGCTCTAGTGATGCGTCTTCCCCCGCAACCTTTTCACTTTGAACTATCGTGGGAATTCATCATGCAGCAAATGAGCACCATTGGACCTCCATTTCTATTGGGCTGCGCAATTTGTGGGGTTGTATCCGCGATTATTGGCTACTTCGGAATTCGAGGGCTTTGGCGCTACTCAGTGGTACGGAGCTGGCAAAAACGCAAAATAAGATAAGACCTTACTGCGTAAAAATCAGCATTTGAGCTATCAGTTGAGGGGCATCTAACAGTTAGAATGAAACGCGATGTTACTCAAGTCGGATAAATACAAAAAAGGACCGAATTCGGTCCTTTTTGTTTTTCGCATATTGTAAAACAATCAGCTATTTAGAACTCAGTACAGCCGCCGGATTCAACCTTGCGGCACGAGAAGCAGGATACCAAGTCGCAAGTAAACTAAGCACTATCGCCGTCACTGACACCAATGCGACATCTGGCCAGTGTAGTTGTGATGGTAAGAAGTCAACAAAGTAAATATCACCCGATAAAAACTGATGACCGATTAAGCTCTCTAGCCCTTTAATTAACGGAGTCAGGTTTAACGCTACTAAGACACCGATAACACTGCCGACGAGACTACCAAATACACCAGAGAATACACCTTGCCAAACAAAGATCCGTTTGATTAGGCTATCTTTTGCTCCCATTGTTCGCAAAATTGCAATTTCCGCCGCTCGGTCTTTCACTGCCATCATCAACGTAGACACAATATTAAAACATGCCACGCCAATCACCAGTACCATCACCAAGTACATAATGGTGCGCACGAGCTGAATATCGCGATACAAAAAACCAAACTTTTGCTGCCAGCTTTTCAAATACACGTAAACATCAACCATGCTACCAACCTCGCGAACAATAGAAGGCGCATTGAGAACATCGTCAGTTTTTAGTGAAATGCCAGTGACCCCTTCCCCTAATCTCGCGTATTGCTGAGCATCCGCTAATGGTACTAACGCTAGAGAGTGGTCGATTTGGCCATTCAATGTTAAGAACCCTGACACCTTCACGCGCACTCGCTTAGGAGCCTGCACTTTATTTGCGCCGCCTGTTTGCGGAATCATCAACGTAACGTAATCCCCCACGGCGACATTTAGCTCGTTTGCTACACCTCGTCCTAAGATCACTTGCTGCTGACCGGCATAAAAGTTTTGCCAAGCTTCTTGGTCAATAAAATTCGATAAGCTCGACACCGCTTGCTCGAAAGTAGGCTCTACACCACGAACTTCTATCGCTTTTAGCTTACTGCCTTTTTCTGCCAAGCCCGTAAAACGAACGTACGGTGCTGCCGCAACAACATGTTCATGTTTTAGAGCTTGATTCATCGTTTTGGTGTAGTCATGAAGTGGTCCATTAACACCTTCTAACTCGCCGTGTGGGATCACAGACAACACACGCGATTGCAGCTCGCGCTCAAAGCCATTCATTGCAGACAAACCGATAATGATCACAGCAACGCCAACCGCAATACCAATAGTCGAAGAAAGCGATATGAAAGACACCATCTTGTTGCGCTTTTTCGCTCGACTGAAGCGACCACCAATCATCAAAGCTAAAGAGGTAAACAAAACTAGCCCTCCGCAGATGCTGTATCAGTCACAAAACGATCTACGAGCAAACCATCTTGCATGTGCATTTGACGATCCATTTTTGCTGCTAGCTCTTTGTCATGCGTGACAACCAAAAATGCAATGTTTGACTCTTTATTGAGCTCGCGCATCAAATCATAGATAGACAGTGCCGTATTGTGATCTAAGTTCCCCGTAGGTTCATCAGCCAAGACCAGATCAGGTTTATTCACCAATGCACGCGCAATCGCAACACGCTGACGCTCACCGCCCGATAACTCGGAGGGTCTATGTTGCATCCGATGACTCAAACCAACTTTATCTAACAGCGCTTTAGCCGCCTGTTTTGCATCCGCTACTTTAGCACCGCCAATCATCAGTGGCATCGCCACATTTTCAAGCGCAGTAAAGTCAGCCAACAAGTGATGAAACTGGTATACAAAACCAAGGTGCTTGTTGCGTAATGCCGCCTGTTTGTTCGAGCTCAAAGCTGATAGGTTTTGCCCTAGAAAATCAACTTCACCATGAGTTGCGTCATCTAACGCACCTAAAATATGCAATAAGGTACTTTTTCCCGAACCAGAAGAGCCAACAATAGAAACCAACTCCCCTTTGTCGATATCGAAACTTACGCCTTTCAACACTTCCGTATCTAACGAACCCTCTCGGTAGACTTTACGAATATCACGACATTCTAATAGCTTATTCATAGCGAAGTGCCTCAGCAGGTTTAACAGAAGATGCTCGATAAGAAGGATAAAGTGTAGCAGCAAGGCTAAGAGCAATCGCCAACACCACCACTAAAAGAATTTGCAGTGAATCAATCAAGATGGGTAGATGACCACCAAAGCTGAATAGCGCCACACCAGCAGATTCAAGAATCGCATTTAGATTAAGTGACAAGATCACGCCCGCAGCGCCACCAACAATCGCGCCAATTACACCACTGCTTGCACCTTGCACCATGAAAATGGTCATCACTTGAGATTGAGTCATGCCTTGAGTTTTCAATATTGCGACTTCTGATTGCTTCTCCATTACCACCATGATTAAAGCGGAGATAATATTGAATGCAGCGACACCCACAATTAGACCTAGCATAAGTCCCATCATGTTCTTTTCCATTTTCACCGCTTGGAAAAGCTCACCACGCTGTTCGCGCCAATCACTCCATTCCCATCCATCAGGCATGGGTTGGTCAGCAAAATCCGTCACCATAAATGGGTCAGAGAAAAAGACACGCCAACCAGAAACCGTGTCTTTAGGGAAACGCATCAGCTTAGATGCATCCGTCATGTTCACAATCATTAATTGACCATCAACGTCCGATCCCGTATTGAAAATGCCTGAGACAGTAAAGTTTCGCTGGCTAGGAATACGACCAAGTGGGGTAAACTGCGTCGCGTTGGTCACCATCAAGCGTACTTTATCCCCGATTGAGACCTTTAGTGAACGCGCCAAACTGTGACCCAAAAATACATTGTAGTCACCTGCATGAAGTGACGATAATCGTCCGGCAATCAAATGGTTGCTAATCGGATCGCCTTTCTTAGGTTCAATACCGATGAGGTAACCAGCCGTCAGCTGTGCAGAACTCTGAATAACAGCCTCTCCTCTAACGATAGGCTCCGGCTGAGATTCACTCGACATCGCTTGAACAAATGGAGGGGCAGACTCGGTCATAGGCGCTTTTCCATCGTGTTGCGAAACCACGGCATGAGGTAGCACACCTAAAATGCGTTCTTTTAACTGCGATTCAAACCCGTTCATCACAGAAAGAACCGTCACCAACGCCATTACACCGATCGTAATACCCGCCGTCGACATATAAGAAACAAATCGGCTGAACCTATCTCCAGAGCGTCCCCGAAGATACCTTAAGCCAATAAACAATGAGATAGGATGATACATATAAGACAAACCAACTGGTTGTTTTGATATAAAGCTTTAGCGGATTATCTTACCTTACTCTTCTCATTAAGAAGACAAGAGAATCGCTAAATTTGTCAACGACATGCAATAAGTCTGTATTTAGGGCAAAAAGTTCAAGGACAAATCGGCTAAACTTGATAACTTCATTCAGTTAGCGATAATCAGTGCCCTATTTCTCTTTGTTTGTTGAGTGAACAGGGAGCGCTCACTGGCAAAAGGATCGACTATATGACAGAGCAAGAATACTTTACCGTCCATCATAACCTCACCATCAACGTCGAAACGTTGAGTGCGGACTTTGCTTCGCCAGATGAAGAAACATTTGCCTCCGAAATTCCAGCACCATTTATTGTCGCCAGTGAATTTAGTCACTTAGATATGTTGGCAGACAACGCGCGTCTAGAGCTGAAAAACAAAGAGTTAAAGCATGTGATCAACTTGCTTGATACGCAAAACGCGAAACTTAACCTCTTGTTGAGCTTTATGCTTTCACAACAAGATGACGCCTCCATTCGCTATCAAACGACGCAGTTTGGTGCTAGTCAACTCAGTTTCCGCTCAGATACAGCGTTAACTACTCAACAACTCGTTCGTGTTAAACTGTTCCTCGATCACCCTGCTGCGGCGATTTACTGTTACGCTCAAGTAGAAGAATGTGATGCTTCAGAGCAAGATTTCATTATCACGCTTAGATACAAGATGCTCCGAGAATCTGATCAAGATTTACTGATAAAGGCGGCACTGTATCAACAACAAAAACTTTTACGTCAGCGCTCGATGGAGCGAGATAAAAAATAATTCCTATGACAAAAGCAACGATTCTTTCCGTCACCAACCCTTCAGAGCGTGGCGACAAAAAACAGCTAGGTAATTTGCCGGGCGCAGCTCTACCTCTAGCCATTGCAGAGCTAGCCAAACAGCATTCGAGTCACTCGCTACTCGTTGTGCCTGACCCGCAAATCGCTTTAAAGCTTCAGGCAGAGATTGAGCAATTCACCGACCAAACGGTAAGCCTGTTCCCCGACTGGGAAACGCTGCCTTACGATAACTTTTCTCCGCATCAAGAAATCATCTCTGAACGTATCGCACGCCTATACCAACTGCCAAGTCAACGTGATGGCATAACCATCGTCCCGGTCAGTACAGTATTGCAACGCCAATCGCCACGTGATTTTCTGTTGCAACACACTTTAATGGTGAAAACTGGTGATCGGCTCTCGCTAGAGAAGTTACGTGTACAACTTGAAAATTCAGGCTACCGCCATGTAGATCAAGTATTTGGACCAGGTGAATATGCAAGTCGTGGGTCTATTCTGGATCTCTTTCCTATGGGCAGCAATGACCCGTACCGCATCGACTTCTTTGATGATGAAATAGATACCATTCGCACGTTTGATCCAGAGAACCAACGCTCTATCGACGATATTCAGCAAATCCAATTGCTGCCTGCACATGAGTTCCCAACCACTAAAGAAGCGATTGAAGATTTCCGTACACGTTGGCGCACCCAGTTCGACGCACGCCGCGAGCCTGAATCAATCTACATGCAAGTGACCAAAGGCACGTGGCCCGCTGGTATTGAGTATTGGCAGCCGCTGTTTTTTGACCATACCGAGACTTTATTTGAATATTTGCCAGAAGACTCTCAAGTCATCACATATGGTGATATCGAATCTGCGGTCGATACTTTCTTAACCGATGTCGAATATCGATACGACCAGAAAAAAGTTGATCCGCTGCGTCCTCTTTTGACTCCTGAACAGCTTTGGTTGAAAAAAGACGAACTTTTCAGTCAACTAAAACAGCTCCCTATCGCTCAATTGAGCCTAGATAAAGTGGTTAAGCGTGCCGGTCGTCAAAACCTACCAGTACAATCGTTAGCCGAGCTTGGCGTTCAACAACAAAATAAAGAGCCGCTCTCGCGCCTTCGTCAGTTTAGTGAGCAATTCAGCGGCAAAATCGTTTTCTCGGTAGAGTCAGAAGGTCGTCGTGAAGCACTAACGGAGCTGTTGCAAGGCATCAAAGTTCGGCCAGTCGTACATGGCTCACTTTACCAAGCTCTAGACTCGGGTGATCGATTCAGCTTGGTCTTAGGCGCAGCAGAGCATGGTTTCATTCACGAAGATCTGAACTTCGCTCTGATCTGTGAAAGTGATCTACTCGGTGACCGTGTTATCCAGCGACGCCGCAAAGATAAAAAAGCCGTCAACAGTGACACCGTTATTCGCCACCTTGCCGAACTAAAACCCGGCCAACCTGTGGTTCATATTGATCACGGTATTGGCCGCTACATCGGTTTACAAACACTTGAAGCCGGTGGTATGAAAACGGAATACGTCACCCTTGAGTATCAAAACGATGCCAAGCTCTACGTGCCAGTTTCATCACTGAATCTTATCAGCCGTTATTCTGGCGGCGCTGAAGAGAGTGCGCCACTGCATAAATTAGGTGGTGAAGCGTGGGCAAAAGCACGTCGTAAAGCGGCAGAAAAAGTGCGTGACGTCGCGGCAGAATTGCTGGATGTGTATGCAAAACGAGAATTAAAACCGGGCTTCAAATTTGAGCTAGATCGTGGGCAATACGCAACATTTAAAGCAACATTCCCGTTTGAAGAAACAGATGACCAAGCGATGGCCATCAATGCCGTATTGTCAGACATGTGCCAGGCAAAAGCAATGGATCGCTTAGTATGTGGTGACGTGGGCTTTGGTAAAACGGAAGTCGCTATGCGCGCAGCATTTGTCGCAACGGATAACAGTAAACAGGTCGCCGTACTCGTACCAACAACCTTGCTTGCTCAGCAGCATTTCGAAAACTTCCGTGACCGTTTTGCCAACTTACCAATCCGAGTTGAAGTACTGTCTCGTTTTAAATCTGCCAAAGAACAAAAAGTCATTCTGCAAGACGTTGCCGATGGTAAAGTAGACATTGTCGTTGGTACGCATAAGCTGCTTTCGAGCGACATTAAATTCAAAGATTTAGGTTTGTTGATCGTTGATGAGGAACACCGCTTCGGGGTTCGTCAAAAAGAAAAAGTCAAAGCAATGCGTGCGGATGTGGACATTCTTACCCTCACCGCAACACCAATTCCACGCACACTGAATATGGCAATG
Source organism: Vibrio sp. Vb1018 (assembly GCF_033338775.1). Taxonomy (NCBI): domain Bacteria; kingdom Pseudomonadati; phylum Pseudomonadota; class Gammaproteobacteria; order Vibrionales; family Vibrionaceae; genus Vibrio; species Vibrio sp. Vb1018. Next base: position 34,172 of record NZ_JAWOTI010000021.1, on the reverse strand, counting down.
AGTGGCATGCGAGACCTGTCGATCATCGCGACACCTCCTGCACGCCGTTTAGCCATTAAAACCTTTGTTCGACAAAAAGAAGAGCCAGTGGTCCGTGAAGCGGTACTGCGTGAAATTATGCGTGGTGGTCAGGTTTACTTCCTGCACAATCAGGTTGAAACCATTGAAAAAACGGCAGAAGACTTACAGAAACTCATCCCAGAGGCACGCATTACCGTGGCTCATGGTCAAATGCGCGAGCGCGAACTTGAGCGAATCATGAATGACTTCTACCATCAGCGCTTTAATGTGTTGGTGTGTACAACCATCATCGAAACCGGTATCGACGTACCAACGGCGAATACCATAATCATGGATCGTGCGGACAATCTTGGCTTGGCGCAGTTGCATCAATTGCGTGGCCGTGTTGGACGTTCGCACCATCAAGCCTATGCTTACTTATTAACGCCACATCCAAAAGCCATGACCAAAGATGCCATCAAGCGTCTTGATGCGATTGCTTCACTGGAAGACTTAGGTGCTGGCTTTACGTTAGCAACCCACGATTTAGAAATCCGTGGTGCTGGTGAGCTGCTTGGTGATGAGCAAAGTGGGCAAATTCAATCCGTTGGTTTTACACTTTATATGGAAATGCTGGAACAAGCAGTGCAAGCATTAAAAGAAGGCAAGGAGCCATCTTTGGATGAGCTGCTTCGTGAGCAAACTGAAGTGGAAATGCGAATCCCAGCGCTCTTACCAGATGATTACATTCCGGATGTAAACACACGACTGTCGATGTACAAACGCATTGCGAGTGTCACAAGCAGTGATGAACTATCAGAGCTAAAAGTGGAACTGATTGATCGCTTTGGTCTGCTTCCAGACGCAACAAAGAACTTACTTGCCGTCTCAGAATTGAAAATTTCGGCTGGTAGTTTAAAAGCGAAAAAGATAGAAGCCCATGATAAAGGTGGATTTATCGAGTTTTACCCTGATGCTGACATAAATCCAGCGTATTTAGTTAAACTGCTGCAATCACAGCCGCAAAAATTTGCAATGGAAGGTCCAACTAAGTTCAAGTTTAGCGTACCATTGGTGGACCGACGTAAACGCATTCAGTTTGTTCAAGACTTACTGAATGATTTTAAACAGAATTTATTACCAACGAGCTAATAGTCGAATGAGAATACTGATCCCGTTATTGCTTCTATGTGTCTCAATGCCCTCTTGGGCACAGCGCCAATTTGATATTGAAGTGATCATTTTCAAGCGAGCAGTCGACGCTGAAAGCACAACAGAATCTTGGCCGAATCAACTGCCAAAAATCGATATGGAAAATGTCGGTAGCCTAGAGAGTGAATCCTACCGCCGCTCTAAAGGCGTGACACTTTTGCCAAGTTCTTCTTTCCGTCTCAACGCGCAAGAAGCGGCACTAAATAATCATGCCGGCTTTAAAGTGCTTAAACACGTAGCCTGGCGTCAAGGTGACCGAGGTAAATCTAGCGCCCCAATTTTCCGCATCGTTGGCGGGCGAGATTTCTCTGATTCTTATCAAGCAGATGGCCGCCCACTCAATGGCAATCAAACATTTTCCAGCGACGGTTACAGTGAAGAGACGGTCAATGGTCCTTTATATGAACTAGATGGTCGATTCCAAATATACGTACAGCATTACCTCTTCGCCGAAACAACACTAGATCTCCGCGAACCAAGTGTTAGAGAGGTGCGTTTTGAACCAACCTCAACTGAGCAATTGGCGGATGACTTAGGTGAAGTAGATGGTAACGTCCAAGTCGGTAACTTGGCAGAAATATCGCCGACAGTAACCGAAGAGAAATTCCTGAAGAGTTATCGAATGGATCAAAAACGTCGTATGCGTAGCAGCGAGACTCATTACCTAGATAACCCGTTGATGGGTATGATCATTCAAGTTCGTCGGGTTCGATAAGCACGAGCGGTTCGACAAAGCGCAGCAAAGCTGCGCTTTGTTTTTATCTGCTATACCTCAGTTATTCCTAACCAACGCAGAGCAAGGAAAATAGCTGCGTTCAAGTATAAATAGACAGCTTTCAATTTACTTACACTCAACATGGAAGTCGTATTAGTTCATGAGTCCAGACTTTGAAATCATTGCGCCCCGCTTAGCGCTCAAGCTCATCCCTGCTGAAGAAGCACATTCACTACAACGATTACTTGCAGAATCCCCTTCGCTGCACCAATGGCTTGACTGGTGTGATAAAAACGTCACATTGAAAACCGCGCAGGACTTTCTGTTGGCAACCCGTCTTAACTGGGTCAAAACTGAGGCTTTTGGTTTCGGTATCTATGAGCGGCAAAGTAACACTTTGGTTGGAATGGCAGCGGTTAATGAGTTATATCATACGTTTAATATGGCGAGTATTGGTTACTGGGTTGCCGACCGCTATCAACGGCAAGGCTATGCCCAAGAAGCCGTTAAAGCCTTAGCAGAATTCTGCTTCGCAAAGCTAAGTTTAACTCGACTAGAGATTGTTTGTGACCCCGACAACGAAGCTAGCCAAGCCTTAATTGAGTCCGTCGGTGCACAAAAAGAAGCCATCGCCAGAAACCGGTTTATTTTTCAGGGTAAGCCTAAAGATGGCGTTGTGTTCTCACTTTTACCGACAGATCTAACATAAACAAAAAGCCACCGACTTGCGGTGGCTTCTGCATTTTTTAAGATACAACACATCCACATAGAGTGGATTTAAAACCTTAGTGCAGCTTAAGGTTTGGACGCAGCACGCGATTAATGCGACCGACGAGCATCATCAGACCGGTTTTGAATACACCGTGCAACGCCATTAGGTGCATGCGATACAACGAGATGTAAACGACACGAGCAATACGGCCTTCTACCATCATCGACCCTTTAGTTAGGTTCCCCATCAGACTACCAACGGTTGAAAAGCGACTTAGAGACACTAATGAACCGTGATCTTTATATACATAGTCTTTCAACTCGCGCCCGTTGATCTTCGCGACGATGTTACTAAATGCCTGGCTTGCCATTTGGTGTGCAGCTTGAGCGCGTGGCGGCACGAACGAACCGTCAGACTGGGTGCATTGTGCTAAGTCACCAATAACAAAGATGTCATCATCTCGTGTTGTCTGTAGTGTGTTTTTCACTACAAGCTGATTGATACGGTTCGTTTCTAAGCCAGCGATATCTTTAATAAAGTCTGGAGCTTTGATACCCGCAGCCCAAACCATGATTTGAGCTGGGATCTTCTCACCATCTTTTGTAGTAAGGCCATCTTTTTCAGCTTTAGTCACCATAGTGGCGGTGCGCACGTTTACGCCCAACTTCACCAACTCTTGATGAGCAGCAGAAGAAATACGTGGAGGTAACGCTGGTAAAATACGCTCACCTGCTTCAATCAGATTGACGTTCAACTTGCTAGAATCAAGATCACCGAAGCCATAAGTGCGCAGCTCTTTAACAGCATTATGTAACTCAGCTGATAGTTCAACGCCAGTTGCACCAGCACCAACAATCGCAATATCGACCGTACCGTTACCGTTTTTCGCGTGCAGCTTTAGGAACTCGTTGTTCATTTCTGTACGGAAACGGTGTGCTTGCTCAGGGCTGTCTAGGAAAATACAGTTTTCACGAACGCCAGGCGTGTTGAAGTCGTTTGATGTCGAGCCAATCGCCATCACTAGAATGTCGTATTCTAGCTCACGGCTTGGCATAAGAAGTTCACCGTGTTCGTCTTTAAGCTCACTTAAGATGATCACTTTACGTTCACGGTCGATGTCTTGAAGGCTACCCATTTGGAAGTCGAAGCTGTGGTTTTTTGCATGAGCTCGATAGCTCAGTGCATCTACTCCTTCGTCCAAAGAACCTGTAGCAACCTCATGCAATAATGGCTTCCACAAGTGGCTCGCTTTTCGATCGACTAGCGTAATTTGCGCACGGTTTTTGCGACCTAGAGTTCGACCAAGCTTAGTTGCCAACTCAAGACCACCTGCACCGCCGCCTACAACGATAATGCGTGTCACAATGATTTTCCTCTACAAAAATGAATATATGGGGTTCAGCTCGATGCATGACTCACAAACATTTGTGGCATCCATCCAACCGATGAATTCTTGGTTCTTAGAGGTGTCTCAATTACTTGGATTAAAAAACTGCCACTCACCTTGATTCTTTATCTATCAATGACTTGTCAGGGTTTGGCATGTTTATCTGGTACGCATACGACGCCAGAATTTTTTGGGCAAGTTTATTACTCGCTCTCAATTTTTTTTGATATTTATCAAATTATTTTAGTCCGGTTCATTATATAGAGACCAACTTTGAAGGCAACCAAAATCCGTGTAACGAGTACGGATTGACTACTTTTCGACTACTCTACAACAAGGTGTTCGTGCTACATAGGAGGGAAGTAAGAAAACGGTAAGGAGAACACAATATTCAAAGCGTTAAACCAAGAAAATGTGCCTTTCAAAGAGACAGTGGCTCGGCATACTCAAGAGAAGGAATCGCAGCAAAGCAGCCGATAAAAACGCCGCTTTACTGTCTACACTCAACATTAATAAGTATTTTTAAATGCCTTTATCGCTTGTAAATGATGAGAGATTTTTTTGAACTTATGAGACTGAGTTTCATCCCAAATGATTTGATAGTGTTTTTCTAGCTCAGCTGCCGTTTTCGAATTGTCATGCACTTCATCATCTTTAGAGAGAATCACTAAGCAGTGCGCTTGGTTTTTCGCTCGGAACTGATCAACACATTTTGTTGCGATATCTTCGTACTCTTCTGGGCGATCGATTCGACCAGCCATCGTTTTTTCTGGGTGCAAGTTCGGGTTGAACATCACTTGCTTGATACCGCATAGAAAACCAATTCGCTCAGACCAGTAACCACCTAAACCTACCCCACAGATTAACGGGTTTGGGTCATCAGATTGATCGATAACTTTAGACACTTCTTTTAACAAGTGTTGCATGTCGTGCTTTGGGTGAAGGGTGCTGTAATTGATAAAACGAACGTCTTCGTCGATAAATTGCAGTTGAAGAACTTTTTCGTGGTTACCCGGGCTTGTACTGTCAAAGCCGTGTAAGTAAATAATCATCTGTACCTCTCCCTGTGTGTATCTGGTACTTTTATTAAAACTACCACTATTTCCTTACTATTAAAGGGGAAAACATCACGAGTTCTCAAAACAGTGATCTTCCATACACAATGAGCCTTTCAACTCATACGCACTGTTTAAGTATTGTTCACCTCCCCACAATTTATAGGCAAGTAGATACCAGAGCATCGCCATCACCAAGGTTCTTGGTTGCCAAGCGTGTACACCTCTCAGCCAAAGAGACACATCTTCGATACCTCGAATTTGGCAATACTGCTTTACCGCTTCTTCCACAGGCGCATTCGCGACCTGAATAGTTAAGGTCAAATCAAGCCTAGGGTCAGCAATCCCGGCATACTCCCAATCAATGACTTTCACCCCATTCTCTCCTCGCACTAGGTTATAACACCCCAGATCGAAGTGACATAGGGCAAGTGGAACAGGTGCAACGTTCGGTTCCGTGCGCCACTTCATGTACAAAGCATCAAACTCCGTACCCACATACTGACCATCAAGCTCAAGCCAATAATGATCGATGCGAGAAATATATGAAAATGGAACCAAAGGAATTGCGCTTATCGGATATTGATGAATCTTCGCCGCAATGGATAATAAATCGCTTAGTGCTAAGCCTGACTCCGTCAGCGCCTCTCCTTTTATCCATTCCACCAGCAACCCTTGCTCATGAATAAAAACTGGCTTGGGGCCAATTTCCAATGAAGAGACTGCATTCAGCACTTGATATTCACTGTGACGAGAAATTGAAAAAGCCTTGCAGACATGACTGGTCGGTCGCCAGATGTATGCAAGGCCTTGAGAAGATTCCAACCGCCAACAGCGGTTGGTTAGCCCCCCGGTAACAGTTTGTACTTTTACCGGAGGCTCCGTAAAGAAGCCATCGAGAGCGTTAAGACTCGGATCTAACTGTTTTGCTTGTTGCCAAGAAAACCATGCCATTGATGACTTCTCCACCCTGTTCGATTAAAGACCGAATAGGCTCTTAGATTGCGCTTTACGAATTTCAGTTTCATCCGCCCACTCAATCAAACCTGTTTCTAGGTCCATTAGGCGCATGGTCATCTTGTAGTATACATCTTTATCGCTACCTGCATTTTTCACAATGCTAGATAGGTTGCCGTAAAGCATGTATTGAGCACCAACCATTTTACCAAATTGGATCGCTGTGCTTTGGTTAACAAGCTCATCCGTGTTTTGGAAGTTAAGTTGTTCACGCACAGACTCAACACGATCCATATCAACAAAGCGGAACTTACCTGAGTTCAACATCTTAGTAGAGATCGTGTCAGTAATGGATTCAGTGTCAATATGTTCACTGGTTTTGTTCTTAATTCGCTCAACAAAAACGATAGGACGTTGGTCACGAGTAATTGCTGCTACAGAGCCCGACATCATCATGCTATCCACCATTTCAGCCGCGATTTTTTGTAAATCTGTTGAGCCAAAATCGATAGTCGTGGTTTCTGTTGCTTGCGCATCGCCGTAAGAGACTTTGTTAGAACAGCCACCTAAAATGACGGCAAGACCTAAAAGAGCAATAATACTTTTTTTCATGAGAGTTCCTTAGTTTTTCAATACCAGCGCATCGTTAGCGCGGCAGCTTCGGCAGAGCCGTTAAGATTAATCGTCTTGTGCTTCTCTAATTTGCACACGGAATTTTGTGCCATTTGGATTCACAGTAACTTCAGATAACGTGACTTGCTCAAATCCTCGCACAATCATTTTTCGCCACGGACCAGGTTTGGTATTCACTTCTAAACCATTGTTGTCATACCAATAAAATCGGTAAAGAATGTGCTGATCACCTTTGTAATTGCTACTCAGCTGCACGACTCCTCGTGGGCGATCATCAACGTAAGTGGTGGTGATGTTGTCAACTAATAAGCGACTACCTAAAACGTTATCATTAAAAAATACTTTTTGCGTTTGGCCATCAATTCGAATACCAGCCGTGTTTTCGGCGCATCCAACTAAACCAATAGCCATTGCTAAACAAACAAGCCATGCTTTCATTACAGTCTCCCTAGCTGTTTATGCCACACGGTTGAGTGTGCTCCCTGACGAGATACCCATACCAATGTAGTCTGCTGTGCAGGCACTTCAAACTGATAGGTTTGATCACCCAAGTTTAAACTTTGTGTTCCCGGTTTCACGATTTTTGAAGCCGTTTTCACTTGCGCTGGCAATGTTTGCCAACTTCTCGTATCTGGCTGTTCGGTCAATGTGTTCCATACATTGAAAAGTATGTTGCCCACATCATCGCCTTTTTTCGCCGCCTCTTTTCGGATTCGATCTTTTGCCCAAACACGAAGAGCTTGACGGATCACTATTGTAGTAAGACGTTCATTAAGATCGTTTTGCGCCATCGCATTAACATCAGTCAGCGTACTGGAAGGCAATACCTGACCATTTAAAACAACATCGCTAAAACGTTGAGCACCTCGGTTCTGATAATAAGGAAGCGCCAACGAATAAATCGCGCCATTATCGCGACTGTCGTAAATTGGTAAATCAATACGCCACCCTTTCATCGCCTCAACAACACCCTGCTCATCAATAACGATGACTCGCCCTTGTGACTGAGTTAATCCAGAAGGTGCTTTACCATACCGCTTCTCTAGCATGCGCAAGTCTTCACGCATGCCCAGCTTCTTAGCAGCGTATAAGGTGCTTTCCACAACTTGCTTGTTGTCTGGCATTACAGCGAGTGCTCGTCGGTAATCAACATAAGCACTGTTTAAGTCTCGCGACGCTTCATATAACAAGCCAGAAAGATAGAACAGATAACCATTTTGTACCGCGCTTAGTTTTTTACCAGCATCAGGGTAGTTCGCTAACACACTGCCTAAATTGGCAGACATGCCTTGCTTGTTAAGGTCTTTCTCTGCTGCTTTTAGCTCTTTTTCACGCGCCTTTCTTGCTGCTTCCTGAACTTGATTAGCTCGACGCACTTCAACTAGTGCCCCTTCTAAATCGTTTTTCTGTAAGTAATTTAGTCCTAGATACAGGTGCAAAAAGCCAAGTTCGTAATCGGCGGGATGATAGTCTTGGAGATTGTCGTTCACTGCGAGAGAGCCGACGCTCGTTGCCGTGTCTGACACAGATATCGTCGCTCGATCTTGTTGAACACGTACGGCACGATCGCTGCTTTCTAGCGCATTCAAACTTGTTGGGTAATCTTCAGCAAGAAAAGAGATGCGACCTTTTTCAAAATTGCCAAGTATCTCGCCACCCACTTCACTTGATTGAAGTTGTTTTGCTTTGGCATATTCCCCTGCAACAACGGCTTGATAAACTTCTTGATTCTGGTTGCTGTAATGGCTAAACAGATTGCCCGCAGATAAGTTCGCGCAGCCAGAGGCCATTAAAGCCCAGCTCATCAGCCCTAACAGCTTTACACCTAGTTTCACATTTATCTCCACAAATGTGTCATTCGACAGGAAAAAGAAGTGGGTGAATCACCACCCACTTTTAAAAGCTTAGCTCAATACCATTGGACCTAGAGGGCGGCCGCCTAGTAGGTGCATGTGAATATGGTAAACCTCTTGGCCACCATGTGGATTACAATTAACGATCAGGCGATAGCCGTCTTCAGCAATACCTTCTTCTTTCGCTAACTTTCTAGCAACAGTGAACAAACGCCCCATCATTGCTTCATCTTCAGCTTCTACATCATTCGTTGTTGGGATCAGTTTATTCGGAATAATGAGAATATGGCTTGGTGTGCGAGGGTTAATGTCGCGAAACGCAGTCACCAAATCATCTTGATAAAGGATATCGGCAGGGATTTCCTTGCGAATAATTTTACTAAAGATCGTTTCTTCCGCCATGAGGACTCCATTTTATAAACGTAATTAGACCCCAATTAGTATGCGCCAACCAAAAGCGGAGCTCAATAAAAACAGTGTTCACTTAACATTATTAATCAAATGCTAATTAACGAAGCTTTTTTTGTCGTGTGCGTCATAAAATGCGCATCACAAACTGAATACAATCCAATGAATTTTGTTACTTTTTTAAGACAATTATTATTTTTATACCCAAGTAAATTCAAAAATACTTGGGTAGCTTGTCTATTTCTGGGAGAGGAAGCTCACTTATGCGAGGTTCAGTTATTAAAAGGATGTATGCCGGCTTTGCACTGATCATCATCCTATTTGCCGTCACAATTGCCATTATGATGGGAGGAATGAGTGATATTCACGGAAAATTTGGCACGGTTTCTAAATCATCCCTACCGTTGGTATCGTTATCTAATCAAACCAGTGTTGAGCTGCTTTCTGCCGACAAATCATTTAAAGACTTCCTGACGACAGAGAATAAACAACGCATGGATGAAATGCGTCAGGAATTTGCTAGATCTCAACAGCGCTTCGAATCCACATTGGCTCAACTGAAAACCGCAAGCCAAATCTACCCTTCTCTTGCCGAACCGTTTTCACAGTTAAAAACGTTAGAGCAGAGCTATTTTACAGAAGCTCTAGAGGCCATGGACAACTACGAAGCAATGTTTGCGGCTCAAGAAGAAGTGCAAAAATCCTCACGCCGCTTCCAAAAACTGAATACCGAACTTTCGGTTGGTCTTAAAGAATATGTGGCAGATCAAACCAGCATTTCTGTCAAAGTCATGGCAAAGAGCTACTTTATCAAGTTAAAAGATGCCGAAGTAATTACCTCTGATGCCCTCGCCAGTTCCAACCCTGAGTTTGTTACGCAAGCCGTAGCTAAAAACCGCAAAGCAGTAACGCACTTGAATTACGCATTCCGCGGGTTGGTGACTCAGCTTCCTGAGCTAGAAAAAGCTTTTGGCGAATCTGTAGAGCAATTTACTCGTGACGTTGGTATGCGTGGCGGTGTGCTAGACCAACATAATAATTACCTCAATGCCCGCGCCGCTTTGTATAACAATATCGCCAACCTAGCAAATAAAGTGGATTCAACCATGGCGATTCTTGAGCAATTCACGACAACCGCAACAGATAAGCTCAATGAATCATTGGCAGACGCAGGTGACATATATTCGGCGGGTGTAACGAAAGCCATCATCATTGGCGTTATTGTCGTTTTACTCGCGACAGCTATTGGCTACCACATCGCACAAAGCGTTCGCGAACCGTTGACTCGTATTCTAAAAGTGTTAGAAAGCCTGACTGAAGGTGATATGACACAGCGTATCGACATTCGCTATAACAACGAATTCAGCCGTGTGAGTGGACACATTAACTCACTCGCCGACAACCTTCACGAGATCTTGGTGAAACTCAACGAAGCGTCAGAAAACCTATCGTCAACCGCGACAACCAACGAACGCACCTCTTCGCAAGCACAAATCAAATTGAGCTCTCAACGCGAACAAACGGCAAACGTCGCTACCGCGATGACAGAAATGTCCCATTCAGTGCAGGAAGTCGCGCAAAGTGCGCAAGGCTCGCTAGAAATGGTGCAACGCGTCGAATCTGCCTCTGAAGAAGGCAGAAATGTTATGAGCAGTAACATCTCAACCATTAATCAACTAGAAACACGTTTGAACGAATCGGTCTCCGCAGTTTCTGAGCTACAAAAGATGAGTGGTCAAATTGGGTCTATCCTTGATGTGATCCGCAACATTGCGGAGCAAACCAACCTACTGGCATTGAACGCGGCAATTGAAGCGGCTCGCGCTGGTGAACAAGGTCGCGGCTTCGCGGTAGTGGCAGATGAAGTACGAGTACTCGCATCAAGAACGACTCAATCAACCACTGAAATTGAATCCATGATCAGTAATCTGCAATCTAGCTCACAATCAGCAAACCAAGTCATACAAAGCTGTATGAGCGATATGGAGATGTCGGTTGAGCAAGCGTCAAAAGCGAACAGCTCAATGGAAGAGATCCAGGCGCTAATCATTGAGATCAGCCAAATGAGTACGCACATTTCACAAGCAGCAGCAGAGCAAAGTGAAACATCAACAGACATTGCTCGCAGTATTGAAGATATCAACAGCATCGCCGATGAAAGTTTCCAAGCCATGTCGAGTATCGCACAAACTAGTGAATCACTGACCCACTTGGCTCATCAGCAAAATGAATTGGTCCACCGCTTTAAGTTATAAATACTTTATAATTAAGAGCATTAATTAGTGCAATCAACTGTATAAGGGCGACTTTTTGTTAAGTCGCCCTTGTTTTTTGTCGGCCATGTCTACATATGATTAATAAGGCCAGCTCATCCCCTTGCACAACTCTTTTCGAGCGGCCTCATAAAAAGGAAAATCTATGGCTGTTCATGTTGGTATTATCGACCAAGACCCAGTGAGATTGGTCACTCCTCTATTAGATAATCGTACGCTAAGCACACATATCGTCTTCATCGGAGACAAGAGCCAGTTAGATATATTTGACCGACTGAGTGCCGTTTTAGATCAACGAGAAATTACTTCTGAATTTTTTGAAATTCCATCCGCTGTTAATACATCTCTGATCAAACAAGCAATTCAAAAACTGGCAAAAGATCTCCATGAACGCGGCGAAGATGTAAAATTGAACGCGAGCTGTGGTCTTCGTCATCGCTTGTTGTCGGTGTACGAAGTTTTCCGTACCTATCGCTGGCCAATTTTTGTGGTTGAGCCTAGTAGCGATAAGCTTTGTTGGTTATACCCTGATGGCAAAGAAGATACCCAAGTCGAAGATCACATTACGATTGCAGATTACCTCACTATCTTTGGTGCACGCGGCGAGTTTCACCACGTTGATTTACCACCTCTTCTTGATAAAAAATTGTATGAACTTGGTGAACGATGGGCCTCAAATGCGCTTGAACTTGGGCCAGGTCTAGCAACACTTAACTACCTTGCAACCACATGCCGCAAAGAACAAAAGCTTGATGTCGAGCTCTCCGAAAAACAGCAGGGCTACCGTGAGCTCAACATGTTGCTTTCAGATTTAGTAGAAGCAGAAATCGCCACCTATGAGAATGGCGTTTTAACGTTTGCAGATGAAGATGCTCGACGCTTTTCAAACGGTGAGTGGTTAGAAACTTTGGTTCACAGCACCGTGAAGCAAATCCAAGACACCATGCCGACGATCCAAGATCGATCGTTAAATGTTCAGGTTTATCGCAAACTTGGTGAAAGTGAAGTACGCAATGAGTTAGATGTCGCAACAGTTGTAAACAACAAGCTGCACATCATCGAATGCAAAACCAAAGGCATGAGAGATGACGGCGACGATACTTTATATAAGTTAGAATCGCTTCGCGATCTATTAGGTGGCTTACAAGCGCGCGCAATGTTGGTGAGCTTCCGTCCTCTTCGTCACAATGACATTACTCGTGCTGAAGACTTAGGGCTAGCCCTGATTGGCCCTGATGAGCTTAAAGATTTAAGAACGCACTTAACTGCTTGGTTTAAAGACGCGGGCGGTTCAGACGAGATATAGTGCCATTAAGAAAAGCTAAAATTCACAACGATAAAAAGCAGCATTAATGCTGCTTTTTTATACCTAAATTTTAGCTGTACGCATTTCTATAAGTAGAAAAAAACCAGAGGTTAGCCTCTGGTTTTTTCTGTTTGTTTAAATGCCAACTATAGCGGCTTAAAGCATTTTACGCGCTGCTTCTACAACCACTTTAATTGAACGCGCTTCCGTTTCTTTCAGAGTTGAATGATCTGGAATCTCTTTTTGTGTACGGTTGATGATAACACCAGCCACACAACCCGCTTTTAAACCAGAGCTCGCACACATTGTTAGCAGTGTTGCAGACTCCATCTCGAAGTTAAGTACGCCCATGTCTTGCCATTCTTGCATAGAGCCTTGGAAACGCTTAACAACACGACCAGAGAACGTATCGTAACGTTCTTGACCAGGGTAGAACGTGTCGCTTGATGCAGTCACACCCATGTGAACTGTAGCGCCAGACTCTTCTACCGCTGCTTTCATTGCGGTTGCTACTTCAAAGTCAGCAACTGCTGGGAATTCCATAGGAGCAAAGTGTAGGCTCGCACCGTCAAGACGAACTGACCCCGTCGTTACGATCATGTCACCCACGTTTACATGCGGTTGAATTGCACCCGTTGTACCAACACGTAGGAAAGTGCGAACACCAAGCTGTGCCAATTCCTCAACTGCGATAGAGGTAGAAGGACCACCAATACCTGTAGAACAAACCACAACAGGTTTACCGTCTAGCTCTGCACGGTATAGCGTGTATTCACGATGGCTTGCTAGAAATACTGGATTTTCCATTTGTTCTGCGATTTTTTGAACACGCGCTGGGTCACCAGGAATGATCGCTAGAGTCGCACCATTAAGATCAGCTTCAGTAACACCTAAATGGAATACAGCTTGAGACATAAGTCGCTCCTTATTGTGGCTTATTTTATGAACAATAAGCTCATTAATCAGTTATTGGGTACAGATGCACTGTAGCGAACCTTTCACCAACATAGAGTGATCACAATCACAATGACAAAATGTAATGAAAATGAAATTTCAAACAAAACTGGTATTGATCACACTTTAAGGGGCGTTAGATCATTTTGTTGCATAGCAATGCGTGATTTCAAGGACGAGAAAAACGTCTGATCGCATCAGGTGAATACGGTTAAAAAAAGCCCGATACACGAATGCCTCGGGCTATTAATGAGTGGGATCATTGGTTAGGTCAGCTATTTGATCTGTTTGGACTCAAAACGAAGTAATCTCAACGCATTCAATGTCACCAGTGCTGTTGCACCACTGTCAGCTAATACTGCAACCCACAACCCAGTAACCCCAAGTAAACTTGTCACTAAGAATACACCTTTCAAACCTAGCGCTAACGCGACATTCTGACGAATGTTACTTAGCGTCGCACGCGACAGTTCTATCATGGCAGGTAGCTCAATCAACCGGTTGTGTGTTAACGCCGCATCAGCAGTCTCGAGCGCAACATCCGTACCGCCTCCCATCGCAATACCAATGCTCGAAGCTTTCATGGCTGGAGCATCATTGATACCGTCTCCCACCATCGCAACGGTATGTTGTTGTGATAGTTTCTCGACGTAATGCACCTTGTCTGCAGGTAACAAACTCGCTTTATAATCCAAGCCTATTCTATTTGCCATTGCTTCTGCACTTCTCGGGTTGTCACCCGTTAGCATCACCGACGTGACCCCAAGTTCCTTCAACATTGCGATGGCTTGCTGGGCATCTGAGCGCAATGTATCTTGCCATGCGATCACGCCAATGACCTCGTCATCGTAACGAACAATGACAACCGTTTTACCTTGTTGTTCCAACGTAACCACTTGCTCTTTGGCTTCTTGAGAAAGTGGAAAGTCTGCCTTTGAAGGCGTGACCACTTGGACCATTTTTCCATCGACGTAACCAGTGACACCAGAGCCTACTTGCGCGGTTTTATCCAACGCTTCAGGAATAGTAAGCCCCTGCTCTTGCACTTTGGTAACTAAAGAAACCGCTAGAGGATGACTTGAACCAACCTCGATTGACGCAGTTAGGCTAAGTAACTTGTCTTCATCCATATCAAAAGCAAAGACGTCGGTCACTTCTGGTTTACCTTGCGTCAGTGTCCCAGTTTTATCAAATGCGACAGACTCAACCTTGCCAAGCAACTCAAGCGCCGCTCCACCTTTGATCAATGCGCCCCGCTTAGCCGCTGCCGCCAAGCCAGAAGTGATCGCCGCAGGCGTTGAAATGACTAATGCACATGGACAAGCAATCAACAGCAGGGCGAGTCCTCGATAGATCCACGTTTCCCACGGTTGGGCAAATAGTAATGGCGGCGTAACGATAACCATCAGAGACACCAACATCATTAGTGGCGTATACCAACGGCTAAATTTATCAAGAAAGCGTTCTAATGGTGCCTTACGGGATTCTGCTTCTTCAATCAAATGAAGAATTCGATCTATCGCATTCTCGCCCTGACGGGAAGTCACCTGTAAACGAACCACTTTATCGACAACCACAGCCCCGGCCATCACTTTGCCACCGGTTTGATGTTCAACGGGAACAGGTTCTCCCGTTAACGCACTTTCGTCAAAACTCGCAAGCGCATCTTGCAAAACACCGTCGGCAGGCAAACGACCTCCGGGTGCGACTTCTATGATATCCCCTGGTTTAAGCTGCGCAGCTGGTACTTCTTTGCGTTCACCATCAATAATTAAAATTGAATTTTCTGGGACTAAGTCCATTAACGCCTGGACACCGCTTCGCGCGCGAGATGATGCATATGCTTCTAACTTTTCACCAATAAGGAAAAGCAATAACACCATTGCGGCTTCGGCGGTTTCACCTAAATATAAAGCGCCGAGCGCCGCTACACTCATTAACGTTTCAATCGCAAAAGGCGTACCGCTACGCGCCAACTTAAATGCTTTGAGCGCGATTGGGTATAAACCAAGTAAACACGTCAAAGTGAATAACCAAGCGCTTATTTGAGGGTCGATCTTAGAAATTACTGCCGCAGTAGCCATTGCACCAGCAATCGAGAGAATTTGGATGTTGTCTCTTATGACGCCAAGCCAGCCTTTCTTTGTAGTGCTTGGTTTTGGAGCATCAAGTGAAAAGAGCGGGAAACCCGTTTTTTGGGCTGTCTGCTCTATCGTAGCTATCAGCTCTAGACCATCAAAATCGACGACCAGTTTTTCTGTTGCAAACAAAACCTTGGCTTGGCTGACGCCTTGTAAAGACGTAATGGCTTTCTCAAGCTTTTGCGCACAAGATGGGCAATCCATACCTGACACAAGCCAAGCGTTCCGAACGGAGGAATTACTCTCCCTTGTGGGATCGTCTTCCTCGCCTGTGTCAACGCTGCAGCCTCCTCCACTACAGCAAGAGCTTTCAGAAACATCAACACTGGCCTGAGAGATATTGAGCGAAGATTTTACTGGCGCACAGCATGACTCGCTTGCACCAAGCGGCACCGCAGTTTTGATTTTGCTAGATTGGCAACCTTGATGTTTTGTACACATAATTTTTTCCTTATTGGTATCGGTGATTTACCTATTGCTAAGGATAAACCTTAGAGTAAGCTCCAAGGTCAAGATAAATTTGTACAGTTCGGCGATAGAAAATAAAAAAGACGCCGAAGCGTCTTTCCAAACCAGTTTAAAAGCAATATTCCGTAAAGTTTAAACAGAGAGGTTAAACGGGATGCTTAAAACACTCATTTAATGTCATTCCTATGGCACGCAGCACGTCTCTTCTTGTGATAACACCAACCAACTTACCTTTGCCATCCACCACTGGATACATTTTCGGCTTTCCAACTTTCATCATGTCAGCCAGTTCAATTACTGACATTTCTGGAGAAACAGATAAGACATCATCATGCATACACTCTTGTACCGTATGTGTATCTTGGCAGTGATAACTTGCTTTCACCAACTTATCTAATAAGTCTTGCTCCGATAAAAACCCAACCACTTTTTCATTTTCATCAATGACAGGGCCACCTAGTGTGACACTTTGCATTACTTTGTTTAAAGCTGCCGAAAGTGACATATCTTTCGTGAAAGTCACCGCTTGCAACGTCATGTAATCTTTTACTTTTAATGAATGCATTCTTATCTCCTTAAGGGCATTTTATTGCGGCCTTTAGATAAGTGTCGCCTAATTTCCTGATTTTACTAAATGGAAAGGAGTAATTTTATTTATAGGCACAGCCTATTGAACTAAAACAAAATTAACTCACCGAACAACATTCACTGTATTTCGTTAAACGCAAGATTCAGCCAGGCTGATTTTTCTAGGCAAAATACAACAAAGCCAGTCAATTGACTGGCTTTGTTATTATGTAATTGTTGCGTTAGCTATGTTGGCGGCGCATGTTGTCTAAAATAATGCCAGTCGCCATCGCGACATTCAGTGATTCGGCACCGCCAAACGCCGGAATCGTGATCTTATCTGTCACGAATTTTGCTGCGGCTTCACGCACACCATGAGATTCGCTGCCCATCAACAAAATACCTTCAGCAGCGAAATCCGTTTTATGAACGCTCTCTCCTTCCAAAAACGCGCCATATACTGGCAATTTGGCGTGTTCCAAGTAACTTGGCAAATCCACCAAACTCACTTGTACGCGGCCAAAGCTGCCCATGGTCGCACTGATCGTTTTAGGATTATAAGGATCAGCACAATCTGTACTCGCAATAATGTGCTTGATGCCATACCAGTCTGCAACACGAATAATCGTACCTAGATTACCAGGGTCGGATACACCATCTAGCGCAATCATCAAGCCTTTCGCTTGAGGCTCTTTTACACTCGGAATTTCAACCACAGCAATGGCCGCATTATTGCTCACAAGCGTGCTCGCTTTGGTCAATTCATCAAGCGATGCTTCAACACAATCAAAACGATTTAGCGTACCAGCATTTTGTTCGAGAAATGCCGCTGTTGCAAAAACCTGCTTCACCTTCAATGAACTACTTGCTAGCTCTAGTACGTTCTTTTCACCCTGAACTAGGAATAAGCCATGCGCTTTACGCTGTTTCTTTTGACCTAAAGCACGAAGCAGTTTTAATTGGTTTTTTGAAATCATTAAAGTATCCCAGGTGAAAATGGTTATTCGGCGAGTGTACCCTAAACAATCTTCACGAAAGTTCGGTATCGAGCGGATGAGATTATAAATTATACCTAAATAACCTCAAGAAGCTTGATCATCAGAAGACGTTGAACACCAAGCGTAGCCAAAATAAAAGAAGGCTCAAAAACGAAAAAAGCCCTGCGATAACGCAGGGCTTTCAAAGGGTGGGACCCCAGCCACATCCCGGCACACAAGTCACACGCTGCGGCTGCTTCCTTCCGGACCTGACCGAGTTCACGAGCTATTGTTGCGAGAGGACCAGAGCCCCATAATTCTTTTCGAGAGGTCTTGCCTCAATCGATGGGGCGATTATTCAGTATCAGCTCTCATAATGCAAGAGCAAAAACCTTGAATTTCATCATTTCATTACCGTTTGAACAAAACTCGATCAATTCATTCCTTTATGATGAAACCGTGCAGTCACGATAAGAGGAGTCGTGCCGTGAGGACTGCTTACTCATGTACATGTCTTCATCAGCCAAATGCATCGCTTGCTCTAAGCTCATGTGCCGTTCCCTTTTTGCAGAGAAACCAATAGAGATACTTATAGACTCCAAATCACTACATAATTTGCCTTTCACATCGATTCTACTGAGCTCTCTCATTGCTCTAGTTAACTCGGCTTGCGTAGGATAACCCAGTAATATGAACTCATCCCCTCCAATTCGATAACATCTTCCCGACCAGACATAATGAATTTTTAGCGCCAGTAGTTGTAAAACTTCGTCCCCAGCGCGATGACCATAAGTGTCATTGATTCGTTTGAAATGATTAATGTCTAAGTAAAGTATGGATAGATCTTTGTTTACTCCTTTTCGATACTTTACTTGCAACGCACGACGATTCCTTAACCCTGTTAAGTTGTCAGTGTTCGATTGACGGTAAAGATAAAGCGAAACACAAATAGCAAACAATAATACAAAGATAAACACAGCTTGTGTTTGCGTCGCTAATCGAATCTCATATTCAAGTGCGGTACGCCAATCTGGGCGTACATCGTACTGAGCAATGATCTTATCAACTTCTAACATCGCTATCGCTCGACTGAAGAAAGGCGCAAGCATGGCTCCTTTTTCATTCGCGACCAATCCAACAGAGAGTTGTGACTCATAAAACTCGCCAATAGCGGTATCCTGCTCTATCGGAACCAATTCACTGAGACGTAAAAAATGATTGAGCATCGCCGTATCCATCGGAATGTAATCGACTTCTTCATTTAGTAGCCCCTGAATGAGCTCTTGTTGGGTACGATAACGTTTGAGTTCTTTTAGCGGTAACAGTTGCGTCATCATTTGATCGAAAAAGTCATCCTTAACTACGCCAATCCGCTCAGATATCAACTGTGAAACATGAGAGTATGTGCTCGGTTTGTAACCTAAACGCTTGACCATCACCGATGCTGGCGCGTAATGGGGCTTTGGAAAGTAGCTAAATGCGCGCCGCTCACGGCTGACCGTTAACGGCGCCAAAATTTCGAAATTACCTTGGATAAACTCATGGTACATAGAACCCCAGCTTTCACCAGGCTCACTAATGATCAAGCAGTTTAAAGCCAAGATCTCACAGCTTCTCAGGACTACATCAGCCGTCATCCCTTCGACACTACCATCTGCGTTGTATACAACATATGGAAAGATAGATTCGAGCTTAATCCGTATTGGTTCATTAAAATCAAGGGGTAATAAACGAATAGAATCACGCAACGCTGCTCGCCTTAATTCAAATTGATACTGGGAAATTTCTTCGCGAAGCTGCTTTTGCACCGCTTCCCCGTGAATAAACGTAGCGAACGTGTCCAACTCTTCAAGATGATGATCTTTTTTACTGATGATGGATACGGGCTTTATCGAAATCTGATCATTGAGCATCTTGGCGTCAAACCCCTCCATCAGCATCGGCTTGAGCTGGTTAATGGCATCGACAACGCCGTCCACAGCACCTGAACGTAGCAGTGTTACTGCTTGTTCGTGACCTTGATAAGAGATCTGTTCTAGCTCAGGGTAGTGTTGTTTAAGTAATTGGGCATAAACTGTATCTTTGGGGACGCCAACACGCGAAATGTCACTCAACGTCGAATCTTTTAAACCAAAGAGGTAGGTATATTCGATATTTGTTGGGCGGGAATAACTAAAACGTTGAGCACGTTCTTGTGTGTAAGTGATATTCGCAGCAAAGTCCGCTTCCCCATTCGCTACTGAATTTAGAATGGCATCAAAGCTGGAGTAGTTCACGTATTGAACGGTAAAGCCAAACTCCTCTGAAGCAGCATTGAAAAGAACACGAGTGACGACATCATCCGCTTCAGTCGCGACTTTATAATGAGCAATTAAAGGGGCTTCGGCTTTTACATTCAAACTCAAGAGGCAACATGCAAAAAGCAACAGTGTTCGAGCAAAAGTTGTCATGACAAACTTATCTTAAATCAACCACTTATATTGTGGTTATTATTATTGGAAGTGTAGTAAATATGAAATGAAGAACATATACTAATCTCCATTTTGTTCCACAACCAATTCGATACTCTGCCGCACATGTCACTTTTTACCTGACTAAAAACTCATAATTCAGCCTGTTCATCGCTACTACGTAAAATATAGTCAGTCATCCAAGCCGTCCCTAACAAACAGATCCAAACCACGAAAACAGGGTTTGGCACATCCGTGGTCGGGCTGACGACTAAAGCGGCAAAACCCACAGTCGGCAATGTCCAACATAATAATTTGCTCCAACGAATGGTATGTTGAAGCTTCGCAAGTGCTTCCATTGACGCTAACATTCCCGTCAAACTTAACGCCATAAGAACGGCGTACGGTAGGCCTGCAATCCACAATGGGAGCAACAAAAACAACGGCCACCAGCTGTGTTTATTGGATGGCGTCCAATGCGCAGCCGACCACCACATCGCCATAACCGCAATGGTTTGAACCACTGTAACCCAAGCAGACCCATCCAGCTTACCGCCTTGCTGTGTGACCATAAGACCAACTTGCAGTGTAAGTAAAATAAGACCAGCGGTGAGCAACACGCCTAAAGAGCTTCTACGAGAAAACACCACCATTAAAAGTGGGAAAAGGATCAAAACACCAACCGACAAAGCAATTGGCTGCATTGAGAGTGTCGCACCAAAAGCCATCATCGCGCCCAGCAATACTAAGCCAGCGAACCCACCTTGTGGCAGAACCCACAGCGCGGGGATCATAAGTGCAAGAACGGGAATGTCACCCTCGCTCAAACTCATCGCCCGAACGCAGACAACAGCGAGTAAGGTCGTAACGAAAAATTGAAGTGTCGATAAAATCATAGCGCCTCCTGGCTTCCCCACCTACTTGGTAACTCAACGGCAAAAACTGGGATTGAAAGTCGTTGAGAGGGTCTAGATTCAAGCTTAGCTTGCGTTTGCTTCATGCTGTTTAAGGCTCATCAACCAACGACACTAAAGAACAGAAAATGTAATTCTTCAAAGTGAGTCGCTGGCAACACAAGGGTTAAGAACCGTTAGCAATATACAAGTCCAATGGTTTACCATTCCTTAGTAATCCAAAATAGACACTTTTGAGTATGGACCAATTTTTAGCGCAAATCTTTGCTGTAATTCACCAAATTCCAAAAGGAAAAGTCTCCACCTATGGGGAAATTGCAAAAATGGCCGGTTATCCGGGCTATGCGAGACATGTTGGTAAAGCACTGGGTAACCTACCAGAAGGCAGCAAACTCCCCTGGTTTAGAGTGGTAAATAGCCAAGGAAAAATATCTTTAAAAGGCAGAGACTTAGAGCGACAAAAAAAGAAATTAGAAGCAGAAGGGATTGAAGTATCGGAAGTTGGCAAAACTTCACTTAAAAAATACAAATGGCAGCCTTAAGCTGCCATTTTTTGTTCTCAGTACGTCGTATTAACGTGTTCCAACTAGACGAATATCTAATTGGTGAGTTTGTGCTTCATCTGTAATAACACCGTTATGTGTGTCGCTGATAAAACGCAGCTTTCCATCTACCTCAATGCGAGCACGAACGCTGTAACGATGGTTTGGTTTGATTTCATTGCTGTCGTAACTCAACTCAAAAGAAAGAGGAACTTGCTTACCTTCTGTTTCGAATGTCTGTTTCGCCAACACTTTTGCTGGCGCATCCGCCAAGGACACATCTTCTAACGCAATAGTAACCACTGCGTTTGGTGGCAAGGCAATCCGCTCGCGATAAGCCACTGTACCTGTAATCGTCTTCATTGACGCCTCTGTAGATTCCATTTCTGTATTTTGAGAAGTTTGGCAACCCACTAACGCAGCCCCAAAGAGTAGAGAAGTAACAAGTAGTAGTGTTTTTTTCATATATTCCTCGAAAAGAGCGTTAAACCGAGGCAATTATAGGTGTGGAATATAAAACTGTCTGCTTCCTGTCACTTTATTTGACAATAGTTTGACTGAGTTAGAATTTATCAAACAATTGATTTTGTTTCATAATTGGAACAATACTATTTCTAAGTTACTCAATAGTTCTTAACTATGCCACTTCACAAGAGTGAGGCTGTTGAGGTAACTTGGAATGAAAGACAACGGTGAGGAGACACAATGAGTAAACCACTACGAGAATTGCTCAGCCTACTACAACTCGAAAAATTAGAAGAAGGCTTGTTTCGTGGCCAAAGTGAAAACCTAGGTTTGCCTCAAGTTTATGGCGGTCAAGTAATTGGGCAAGCGCTTTCTGCTGCGCGCTACACCGTTGAAGAAACACGCACGGTACACTCCTTCCATAGCTATTTTTTGTACCCTGGCGATCCAGAAAAACCTATTATTTATGATGTAGAAAATCTGAGAGATGGCCGTAGCTTTAGCACTAGACGCGTAAAAGCAATTCAAAATGGACGCCCTATTTTTTACCTAACCGCATCCTACCATGGCGATCAACCTGGGTTTGATCATCAAAAAGAAATGCCAGATATCCCTGGTCCAGAAAACTTTGCCTCAGAGAGTGAGCTCGCAAGCCATATTGCAGAATTTCTACCCAAACGCTTACGCAAAACATTTTGCGGGGAAAAGCCTATCGAAACTCGCCCCGTTACTGTTATCAACCCTTTGAAGCCCAAAAAAGCAGAACCCAAACAGTACCTTTGGATTCGTGCTAATGGTGAAATGCCAGAGAATCAGCTAATTCACCAGTACCTTCTGGCCTACGCATCCGATTGGGGATTCCTTGTGACAGCAATGCATCCACATGAAGTCTCATTAATGACGCCTAACTTTCAAGTGGCCACCATTGACCACTCTATCTGGTTCCATCGTCCGTTTAAGATGGATGAATGGCTTCTATATGCGATAGAGAGCCCAACGGCGAGCAATACTCGTGGGTTGGTCCGTGGCGAAATATACAACCAGCAAGGTCACTTAGTGGCGACCGCCGTGCAAGAAGGGGTGATGCGCTACACGAAATAGCTCGTGTTCGCCAGACGAAAAAAGGAGTGCTGTTCCGCACTCCTTTTTTAATGGGTATCAAACGATGATTAATTTGGTTGATACTTCATGTTAATAACCGACCATTCGTAAAGTGATTTCGGGTAACCATATTCGCCTTTCCCGTAAATGACATTTGGGTCGGCATAGAATCCACCTTTATTCGTTGCTAAAAATTCACGAACCCCACGACGGTAAGTAATCACAGGTGCTACTAACTCATACTCTACCTTTTCCATCTTCGAGTCATCAATTATTAAGAACCGAGTCATACGAATCGTGCTGCCGTTGGTGCAGTACCCTGGGTCATCATAGTCAATTGCTTCAAAAGGCTTGAGATCATCTTCGAACAGCTCTGATGTACATCCATCAAATCGAGCTAAGTGTACCCACGCTCCTTTTATTAGAGTTTGGTCATCGTTACCCACCGGCTTGAATGCAAGTAGTGCAATCTTACCTTTGCCGTATAATTTCAATTCTTCGTCCGTTGGCTCACGCACTGAACGAACGTTCATCAAACCAAACTCACTTTCTTCTAAGTTAGAAAACTCACGTGCATTTAGCGTGCTAAACAATACTGTTTGTTCAGTTTCAAGTAATGTATATTGATCCGCAACACCTTCATCTGCAAAGCTTAGATACAGCTGGACTTTCTTACTTTCCAACGCTTTGTAATCTCGAGATTCTCCTTCCGAAACGTCGAGAGAAATCCAACGTCTTTTTACTGGTGGGAGGTCAAGTAACGTCAGCTCTTCCTTATCAACATCTAATGAAGCGACTCCTTTAATTGTTGAGCTGGATATTTGATAGCTGCGGTTTCCTATTGGTGTACCAAAGTCTAGCTTAACCTTTTTAAATGGTTCAAATTCCACCTTCATTGTAGAAGCACTTAAACCAGGGTGATTCGCTTTGTTAATAGTGCCATTTACGACGATTGTTTTAGCTTTGTAGTTGCGTCCAGTAAGAGTAACCTCTACTTGGTACTCGCCTGCGTGCAAAATCTTCAAACGCCCCGTATCAGGGGAAACTAGCTCGACCACAGGATCTTTTTGGTTAATAAGACGGTAACTTGCCTTCGCAGTCCCACCACTCATCACTGGTGAGATAACACTACCAGCGGAGAATTCTACCGTTGGGTAAGTAACCGATACAGGGTTTGTGCCTTGTTTAATCGTGACCGAGAAACTACTTTCACCCGGATCCACTTTGTCGTCCCCCGCATCCGAAACAATAATTTTTGTGCTACCCGCGTTAAGAATTTGCATGGCACCCGTTTGGCTGTTTAAGGAAACTACATCTGTTGCTGCGTTGTCTGCAAATCGGTACGTAACTTCCCCAACCGTACCAGAGATTTTCGGCGCAACAAATGTTTGGCCAACCTTCCAAATCTCTTCCACATCGGATTGAACTTCAATTCGGCTCGGCGCACTCAAAATTGTCACGTAGACTTTTTGATCAGGACCAACAGTATAATTCGCGCTCTCTTTTCTGCACACAGTTAGCGTCGCTTTACCCGCTTTATACACATGGAGACGTCCTTCACTAAAACCACCGACAACATCTGGTGCGGAGTTATCTACAATCTCAATTTGCTCGTCAGCACTCAAACCAAAATCACGGTGAAGATCAAAACTGTATTTGTTGCTGTATACAACGTCATAATCGTGCGTTGCCATGGGTTGGCCTTCAGCCTTTGCAACTTTAATGACGACATTAAATTGAATAGGTTGGTAGAACTCCCCACCATCGTCTTCAAACTTAAGGTCGTACTCACCCGCAGTCACTACCTCCAACTTGCCGTCAGTCATTCGTAAGCCATTAGGTAAGCTGCTAACTAGATTTACGTTACCTTTTTGCCCTTTAAACGCCAGAGGGATTGAAAGATTTGGTTGATAGGTAAGCGGCATTTCAATGTCTTTTATAACGGGATGAGGCGCGCGATTAACTTCAAGATCAAAACGAGTTTTACTTGCAGGATAATTACGCATGTCATGCTCGTAAATTTCCACTTCAGCAGCACCAACACCTTTGATCAGTAATGCTTCACCATTTTCAGTTTTAGCAACAACGTCTTCACCACGAATGATTCTCAGCTCATAGTCACCGTAGGCGTTCGTCACCTTAGGGAAAATTCGTCCACCTTCCTCATAAGTTGTGACGATATCCGCTGCGCTGATTTCTTGACGCTTGCCTTGTTTTATATCCACAAAAAATTGCGCTGTTTGCTGTTTATCCAGAAACGCGTCGCTGTAAGTTGCAGTCGCTTCAACCGTTAATCGACCAACATTATGAACAAGAAGCAAACCCGTTTCAGGATCTAGCAACTCGGCCACCTTGCTGTCTGGTACGCTATTTATAATTTTGTAAGAAATACGTTGCGTTTGAGCTTTATCTAGACGCACTGGTTCTAACGTCAACCCTTCTCGATACTCGTCTTCAAGCAAAGCGAACTGTAATTGCCCCGGAGCTACTGCATGCAGTTTAACCGCAGCGCGAACTTGTTTCGGCAAGTAAAAGTCGTTACCTGAATCGGTAATCAGCACCGATGCCTGACCAACTGAACCTAATGAATATACCGAACCGTTCTCATCAACACGAATCAAGTTATGACCACTTTCTACCTCATAACTCAGTTCGCCTTTTTGGCCACGGACGATCAACGTTTTTCCTTCTGACTCAATCGCATTGAAATTCAGATCACTCACTGAAAGTTCAGTATTGATGCCTCGCTCTACAGTGACAGAAAATCTTGCTTCAGAAGATTCATAAGCAGAGCTACTATCTGTAGCAAGAATAGTCGCCGTTCCTGGGCGCAGAATTTGTAGTATTCCTGAGTCATTAATTTTCACGACATTTGGCGGATTAGAGTCAATGACTTGGTAAGATACCGACCCATGTACATTGCTCAGTTTTGCTTCAGTAACCGTTCCCACTCCTTCAAACTTCAATACCGTGTCTTCAACTTTTAATTGCGGACGGTTCTGCTTTGTTATCGTAGTTGGTGTCTTCGTATTGTTCGGCTTAGAGTCTCCCCCACCGCCACAGCCAGCGAGTAAAGCTGCGAGAAAAAGCAAATAGTAATTTCTGTTCATTTTTAGTAATACTTTGTTACATACAAGATGGGGCGATAATAATACGATGTTTTATTAATCACTATCCCCATTTTTGAGTACTTTATTACTTAAGTAATTGCTACTGTATTAATCCTAAAAACAAATACTCAAAAATAGCGACCAAATTACATGAAAAAACAAAAAGCAAACGTTTAAATCAAACTCTTCCATTAATTTAGTAAAAATTAATATTCAATAAAATAAAACATGAAAAAGAAAGAGAAAAAATTGCGTTATTTTTTCTTTCATTATGATGTACAGGATTAATGGACTGTAAAAACAAATGGTTAATGAAAAATAGAAGAGAGAATAAATATCGTTTATATTTATAAAAATCTGGTAGGAAATAGTTTTAAAAGCATAATCAAACTACCTTTTAACATTTAAAAAACTAAAAGGTAGAATTAACATTAGATAGAATTCTTATAGGGCGAGTTATTTTAGGATTGGTAACTCTGTTGTGTATTTAATGGATTCCATAGCAAATGTTGAAGTCACATTAGATAGCCCTTTTACGCTATTAACTAACCGCTTATAGAATTCGTCAAAACACTTCATATCTTTGACTAGTACTTTCATCATGTAGTCATACTCGCCAGCCATACGATAAAACTCCATTACCTCAGGAAAGTCACTCACAGTTGTAACAAAATGGTGATACCAACCTTCGGAATGATCAATCGTTTTTAACTGAACAAATGCAATGAAAGATAGCTCGAGCTTTTCTGCACTTAACAACGCCACGCGTTTTTCGATGTAGCCCTCTTCTTCCAACCTTTTCAAGCGCTTCCAGCATGGTGTTGTAGTAAGATTGACTCGCTCAGCCACGTCATTTAATGACAAGGTGCTGTCGGTTTGTAGTAAAGCAAGCAGCTGCTTATCTATTCGATCTAAACTCATTTCCATAAAACCCATAAAATGTAGAAATTTTTTCTACAAAAATCTTTATTAAGAGTAACAATAGCAAAGTTTTTCTCGGAAATTATAGATAAATTATCCCTATCTAATACTTATCTATCGATTTCCCAAGGAGAGACGCCATGTGTACTGACCACAATTGGATCAACAATGCAGTGCGTAAAATTGAAGCAGACTTCCAACGTTCTGCTGATACTCACTTATTTAAACTCGAACTACCTTCTCTTGATGGTATCGATATCTATCTAAAAGATGAGAGTACGCACCCTACAGGCTCTCTTAAGCATCGATTGGCGCGCTCATTGTTTCTTTATGCTATTTGTAATGGATGGATTGGTCCTGAAACCACTGTAATCGAGGCGTCCTCAGGCAGCACTGCCGTTTCGGAAGCGTATTTTGCGCGTTTACTTGGCTTACCGTTCATTGCTGTTATGCCGAAAACCACTGCACGTAAAAAGATCGAACAAATTGAATTTTACGGTGGTAAAGCGCACCTTGTTGAACGATCAGATCAGATTTATGACGAGTCTCGACGCTTGGCTCAAGAGCTAAATGGTCACTACATGGACCAGTTTACTTATGCTGAACGTGCTACTGACTGGCGCGGTAACAACAACATCGCGAACTCTATCTTTAGCCAAATGGAGTTAGAAGATCACCCGATTCCTAGCTGGGTAGTGATGAGTCCTGGAACAGGCGGCACATCAGCAACCATTGGCCGTTTTATTCGTTACCAAAAATACGACACTAAGCTTTGCGTGGTAGACCCTGAAAACTCAGTGTTTTACGATGCTTTCCAGTCAGGAAATCACTCATTGAAAGGCGATACTGGCAGCAAAATTGAAGGTATCGGGCGACCACGTGTCGAACCAAGTTTTATTGCTGGTGTCATTGATGAAATGCGCAAAATTCCAGACGCAGCCAGTGTGGCAACCGCCCATTGGGTATCTCAGCTGATTGGGCGTAAAGTCGGCGCATCAACAGGCACCAATCTTTACGGTGTGCTGCAATTGGCTTGTGAGATGAAACAACGCGGTGAGAAGGGTTCTATCGTGACGCTTCTATGTGATTCTGGAGAGCGTTACCTAGATACGTATTATGACTTAACATGGGTAAAAGAGAACATCGGCGATATTCAACCTTACTTAGCTCAACTCGAAGTCATTCAAGCAAAAGGTTGCGTTGAGCCAGCTTGTTGCGGCTCAACTAACGCTTAACGTGCAAACTGGACTTTAAAAAACAGCCCAACTTCATGCGGGCTGTTTTTATCGTTGGGTTTTACTTTTTCTGGCGCGCTTCAAACGCAGCCAATTGTTCTGGCGTTGCCGCTGGTTGATGATTTTGTTTCCATTCATCGTAAGTCATGCCGTAAACACGTTCGCGAGCGTCATCAATATCTAAATCCAAACCGAGATTTTCAGCCTCAGATTTATACCATTTGCTAAAGCAGTTGCGACAGAAGCCCGCAAGGATCATCAGGTCGATGTTTTGTACGTCTTTGTTGGCATCTAAATGCGCCAATAAACGGCGAAATGTCGCCGCGTCTAACTTATCTTGTTCTTCTTGAGTCAAGTTTTTGTATTTGAATTCAGCCACTTTCCTTTCCTTCTCTCTTCTTTAGCTAGCTTTCGTCACCATATCTAGTTAGTCGGTAGTCATGAGTAATAAGTATGCTTTAGCGCAACAATTCCCATTCTAAAATCACTACCTTTGATAAAAGCTGATATGATAATTACCATCCATCCTATTGATTAAATTAACATTTAAACAAATCATTACAACGGTCTTTTACCAAGGTTATCGTCTAGTTATGAAAAACGCCATTCTATTATTGTCTGCCTTGACCATTAGCGTGCCAACTTTAGCTGCTCAAGAACAAGCTCATCAATCTTATTTTTATCTGGGTACTGGTAACGTTGGTTTTGATACACCGTATTTCGGCTCGGATAGAGACAATGAGTGGTCAACACCACATATCACAGTTGGCTGGGGTTACCATGTAAACCAATACCTCGCGTTTGAAGGGGTTCTGCGCTATTCACAAAATGAACTTAAGAACGATGCTCTAAAAACTGACTTAGATCTTCACTATTACCAAGCAGGTATGTCTGCTGTTGTAACGAGTGATGACTTAGGCGATACGCCACTATCACTATTCGGTCGCGTAACAGCGCTTGGCACTCAAGCCGAAATGTACGTACCAAACGAACAAAAAGTCACAGATGATTCAGGCGCACTATTCAACATCGGTGCTGGTGTCCATTGGGATATGAGTACAGATATCTGGTTACGCGCAGAGTACATTTATAATGTCGCGGATATGGGTTTTGAAGATTTTTACGACAGCTACGAAGGTGTACAAATCAGCCTAGGGAAACGCTTCTAATCGAACGCTTCCGAGCTAACTTTAAACCGATAAAGAGAAGCCGAGGTTATTACCTCGGCTTTTATGTTTTAACGTTTGATTTAAGGGTGCGCTATACGGCCCTTCGTATCATGGCTAATTGCTTTTTTTAACTCTGCTTCTACATGACCTGGTGCTTGTGTTTTCGCCGAAATCAATCGGTACATTGCCGGGATAACAAACAAGGTCACCAATGTCGCAAACCCCATCCCGAAAAAGATTACCGTACCCACGGCAATACGGCTCTCATAACCCGCCCCTGTCGATACTATCAACGGAATTGCGCCAGCAAGTGTGGTAAACGCAGTCATCAAGATTGGACGTAGACGTCGCGCAGCTGCATCAATGATCGCTTTTTCAAACCCAACGCCACGATCACGTAGCTGATTGGCAAATTCTACGATCAAAATACCGTTTTTCGTCACCATACCAATCAACATGATCATGCCGATCTGGCTATAAATATTCATACCTTGGCCCATAATAACCAAACCAAGGAAGCCACCAAATACACCCATCGGCACCGTAAACATGACCACTAACGGGTTTACGAAGCTTTCAAACTGAGCCGCCAACACGAGATACGCCACTAGTAGTGCCAATGCAAACACAACAGCAACACTCGCTTGGTTCTCTTTAAAGTCTTTCGACTCCCCCGAATAACTCACCGAAATGTCACCCGGTAAGTTGTCGATGGCTTCCTGGTCTAGGTAATTCAGCGCATCTCCTAATGTATAACCTTCCGACAGGTTGGCAGTAATAGTGATGGACTTCTGTTTGTTGTAGTGAGAAAGACGAATAGAGGCCGCCACTTCTTCAATTTTTGTGACCGCATCTAACGTCACTAGCTGACCGCTATTCGTGCGCAGATAAATCTGACTTAAATCTGCAGCATTATTAAAGCTATTTTCATCACCGCGAAGATACACATCGTACTCTTCGCCACGTTCAACATAAGTCGTTTCGCTTTTACCACCGAGCATGATTTCTAGGGTGTCAGAAATGTCTTTAACACTGACTCCTAGCTCTGCGGCACGCTGTCGGTCAACTGTAACCAATAACTCAGGCGTTTTTTCCGAGTAATCTATCTCTGCTCCTTCCATCATTGGTGATTCTTCTGCTTTGTTCTTTAGCATTTCAGCCCAAACAACGAGCTCATCGTAATCAGAGCCGCCTAATACGAACTGAACTGGCTCACTCGAACCACCTTGGAAACCTGGCATAAATGGGAACACTCGAACATCTGGGATACCTGCCAATTCTTTCCGTACTTTGTTAAGGGCTTGCTGAGCCGTGATATCACGTTCGTTCCAATCTTCTAGAATCATGATCACAAAGCCTGTCTGGTCTCCTGCCTGGCCACCAAACGCTGGCGTTTGGATGCTGAATGACTTCAGATAACCTTGCCCTAGTAATGGCATCAATCGGTCTTCGACAATATCCATATTGGCTGACATACGATTGTATGACGTAGCGTCTGCACCGCGCACAAACGCGAATATCACACCGCGATCTTCTTGTGGGGTCAGCTGGGCCGGTACCTGATTCATCAAGAAATAGCTACCGCCCAAACAAGCTAGAATCACCAGCGGAGCAGCCCAACGTACTTTCAATGCACCTTTCAATAATGCGCGATAGCCACTCTCAAGCTTGCTAAACAAGCGATCAACCGCTTCATTGAATCGATTTGGTTTTACATTCGCTTTCAAAATCTGACTACCTAATACAGGAGTCAGCGTCAGGGCAATCAAAGAGGAGAATATGACCGACATAGCCAGCAATACAGAAAACTCTGTAAATAGTAGACCTACCATGCCATCCATAAAAGAGATCGGTAAGAACACCATCACCAGCACTAATGTTGTTGCTATAACAGCAAAACCAACCTCTCTTGTGCCTTTATATGCGGCGAGTAATGGCGATTCACCGCGTTCAATATGGTGGAAGATATTCTCTACAACCACAATTGCGTCATCCACCACCAAACCAATCGATAATATCAACGCCATCAAGGTGATCAAGTTGATAGAAAACCCAAAGTAGTACGCGGCAATGAACGAAGAAATCAGAGAAACAGGTACCGTAACCGCAGGAATTAAGGTTGCACGAGCTTGGCCGATAAAAATGTACAATACCAAAATCACCAAGCCGCCCGTGATAAATAGCGTGCTGTACACCTCTTCGATTGAACGCTCGATAAACACTGTCGCGTCGTAATCTATCGCAAGACGTGTACCTTCTGGTAAGAACTTCTGGATGTTATCGACTTCAGACCTAACCAGCTTCGCTACTTCTAACGGGTTTGCGTCTGACTGCGGTACCACACCAAGACTGATGTTTACTACACCATCACTTTTGAAGGTTGAGTTTTCGTTTTCTGCACCAATGAAGACATCTGCTACATCTTTTAAATAGATAGGTGTATTGTCGCTTGCGCGTTTAATGACAAGATATTGAAAATCTTCAGGCGTGTTATAAGTACGAGCCGTACGCACGGACATTACTGTTGAGTCGTTGCGAACTTCACCACCTGGGCTTTCTAGGTTCTCACTTCGTAAAGCTGATGTAATGTCCGAAGCTGTAACTGAACGTCCAGCCATTAGTTCTGGCTTAAGCTTCACGTACATGACCTTGTACAAACCACCGGAGAGATCAATGGAGCTAACCCCAGAGATCAGGCTAAAGCGGTCCATCAATACACGTTCGGCATAATCGGTTAATTGAGTACGGTCCATCTCTGCAGAACTGAGATTGATGTAGAGCGACGCCTCTCCCGAGCCATTGTTCTTATAAACAATAGGGTCATCCGCTTCATCAGGTAGCGAGCGCTGAGCACGAGCTACGGCATCACGCACGTCGCTCACACCTGTGTTGAGATCGTAACCTAACTCAAACGTGATCGTGATACGCGACATGCTGTTACGAGTAGTGGAGCTAATTTCATCAACTCCACTGATCCCAGAAAGCTGGTCTTCCAAAACAGAGGTAATTTGGCTTTCAATAATAGTCGCCGATGCACCCTCATAACGCGTACTGATAGAAACGACTGGGCTTTCTATATCAGGCATTTCACGAACGGCTAATTTGGTGAATGACACAAAGCCAAACACACACAACAGCATGCTCAGAACCAACGCCGCGACAGGGCGTTTAACTGAAACGTCGGACAGTAACATTAGTTTTCTTCCTCATCCGATTCACTGTCATTGCGTGTCACATCCGTGGTGTTCGCTTTTAGTGGCGCGACAATTTCTTTCACTTCGACACCATCACGCATGTTAACAATGCCTTGAACCACAATCTTGTCACCAATCTCAACACCAGATTCGATCACCACCTCGTTACCAACACGAGCACCTAGCGACACTTCTTGACGAGTAGCTTTGTTATTTTCATCAATTACATATACAAAACGTTTAGTTCCGGAGTATTCAAGTGCTTGAACAGGAATGATTGGCGCCTTAATAGCAGGAAATGCTAGTGAAGCGTTCATCAACATGCCCGGCTTCAATTGATTTTCTGGGTTATCAAACTCAATACGCACGCGAAGATTCAGTGTTTCGGCGCTGATCCGCGTATCAATACCTGTGACTTGACCAGTAAAGGTCTGGCTACCCCATGCACTGGTTTTAGCGATGACTTCCATACCAATAGAAAGCATCGATAAATAGCGCTCCGGTACTTGTAAATCCAGTTCCATGACGGAAAGATCATCCAACGTCAAAAGTTCAGTACCCGCACTGACCATTTTGCCGCGGCTAAAATCGATAAAACCAACAGTGCCAGAAAATGGGGCAGTAATATGGAGGTCAGCTAAATTGGCTTGAGCAGCATCAAGCCTCGCTTGTGCTATTTCAACACTGGCTTTTTGTGCATCGATTTCAGTTTGAGTAATCGCATTCCGCTTAACCAAACGTTGGAACTCTTTTAACTTACGCTGTTCATCTTTAAGGTACGCCTTTGCCTCAATCAAAGCGGCTTGAGCCTTATCGTCATCTAACTTAATTAATAGCTGGTCTTGCTGGACATTTTGATTCGCTTTAACAGCGATTTGATTCACTTTGCCGGCGACTTCCGATGCGACAACCACAGACTCCGCTGCCTTTAATTTGCCGATAAGAGTTAAGGATTGATTGATCTCGTGCGTTTCTACTTGTTCAGTCACAACGGTAACCGCTGAGCCTCCTCGCATCACAGCGCAAACCGATGGAGAACTCAGTAATATAGAAAGCGTTAAAACAGATAACGATAACGTGGCTTTCATGCTCATGATATTGACTTCTAAACGAATAAACTTATGTCATTAAACTGCTTACAGTTTATCAGTAGATACGGTGTTTAACGTCAAGTAGTGTAAATTCAAGTAAAAAGCGCGCTTCTCTTCTGTTCAAAGGACAAACAAAACGCTGACTTTCTACCATCTTTGCCCAAAAAGACAGCATTCAACGTAAAAACGTAAGAAAAACGCTTTACAGCCTGAGCGAGTTTGCTATGATTCGCTCCGCACTTGGGAGATGAGTTGGGAAAACATCTTACTAAGTATAAAAATCCTCTGGAGGGGTTCCCGAGTGGCCAAAGGGAGCAGACTGTAAATCTGCCGGCACTGCCTTCGATGGTTCGAATCCGTCC
>NZ_JAWOTI010000020.1:0-99025 GCF_033338775.1 Vibrio sp. Vb1018 | reverse complement strand
ACGCGTTATCGTCAATCAAAAGAACGGTACGGTTTCGTTGCTGGATATCACCACAGGCAAACCTCAAAAGCTGTTTAGCGTCCCCGATGTGAACACCATTGGACAAGCCGGCTTATTGGATGTTGCGCTCGCACCGAATGCCGATACGCAAAACCCGCAACTCTTCTTTACCTACAGCAAGCGCACAAGTAAAGGCAATACGGTGGCGTTAGCGACGGCGCAATTGCAAAACAATCAACTTGTGGGTTGGAACGATCTCTTTGTTGCTGATGCCATCACCGACACGGGTCGCCACTACGGCAGTCGAATTTCATTTGTAGACGATAAAGTTTACTTCTCAATCGGTGACCGTGGCGAACGTGATAATGGGCAAGACAGTCAAACCCATGCTGGTAGTATTGTGCGCCTTAACCTTGATGGTTCGGTTCCGCAAGACAACCCATTCAAACCTTCCGAAGCTCGTCCTGAGATATGGAGTTACGGGCACCGCAACCCACAAGGTATGTTTTACGACGAAGCAACAAAACAGCTGTGGTCTATTGAACATGGACCACGCGGCGGCGATGAAATTAATCTAATCAAGAAAGGCGCGAACTACGGCTGGGCTAAAGTCTCTCATGGTAAAGAATATTGGGGGCCGTTGGGCGTTGGGGAAGCTAAGTCGTTACCGGGAATGGAAGATCCCAAGCTGGTATACGTCCACGGAAAAATCATGAACATCCCCATCAATAAAGGCTTGCTAGCACCTTCAATAGGTACTCAGAATCCATGGCACACATCGCTCTTTTGTGCTTCACACTCGCTTTCAGAGTCGTTTCACTCTTGAGCATATTTAAACACGCTTGTCTGATCCTTGCGAAATTCTCTGCACTTTCTTCCGCGCGCTTACGACTCGAGTCTTCACCAAATGTGGTATCCAAGCTCCAATGCATCGACTCCACCAACCAATGTGAACGCGTTGCATTTAACAATTCTTTAGCATTTAAATCCTTCGAGCTGATGTAGTATTTCACCACTAATTCTGACTCTTTCGCTACTTCCTCTTCTTGCCTTATTGAAACCACAATACCCATGGTTTTAAGACCAGGCCATTCAAACTCAATATCACCTAAAACACTTAAATCTTTATTGGTCAATGCAAGCCTAGTTTCTTGTCTACCACGTGATTTCTCTTGCGTGCTGTAGGAGTCACCATCGTGGTTTTGAAACATGCTCATGTCAAAATAGTTATCGAACGCTTGCTCTAAACGACCTTGGTTACCTTTAACTGCTAAAAGATAGTCCGCGTCACTATCAAGTATCTTTTGTGCAATTTTTCTTTTGACAGCCCATCGCATCAATCGTAACTAAGCAGCCTGATATATCAAGCAGTTCAAGGAGCTTTGGAATGGCGGTGATCTCATTCGACTTCTGGTAAACTTTTTGTTGTCCGAGGCTCACGCCATTTTCAGTGGCAAACGCGTTGACCATATGGATAGCACCGAGTCCGCGAGAGTCATCGTAAGAGCCCCTCACCGTTTTACCGTCGATGGCAACCACCTCTCCTTTGGTCAACTCACAGCAATCTTTCATCCATTCAATAAAGCACTTCTGTAATCGAGTCGCACTTATCATTCCCATCGTTCTGGCTATGGTCGATGTTGAGGAACACCATGACTAAAATCACCGAATCGCTTCAAAAAATCTAGTCGAGCTTGACCGTAAAGACTGATCGCTTTCCAGTCATCTTGACCAGAAAGCACCGCGCAAATTGTTAACAAAATGATATCTGTTAACTTGTGCTCGACTTTGCCTTTTTGTCGGTAATCTGGGATAACATCGAAATGCATAAATGGGTGCTGGTTACTCATTGTTGGACCTCCAATTTGTCTATGGAGGTATTAAAAAACACTGAAAATGATCTACAAATCGATCTTCGGCCAATTGATTGTTGTGTGATTGCGCCAACTAGTGAAGTTCGAAAATTGAGAACTCAATGCGCCACGAACTCTTTAAACATGGGCATGTTCGTGAATTTTCCCTGTCGCACTACCACCATTTACCACACCATCTTGTTCACTGAAGATTGCAGGCACGTCTCCAAAGGCAAGTGAGCCAAAGCCAACGCCAGAAGCTGCATCTACCGCATTATTTCCATTAATCACACAACCTTGTACAAGGTTAATTGAAACATCAATCGTACCGCTCACTGACGCTCCATTCGCTTGCCAACTAAATGAGGTTAAGAGCAGAGGCATCATCAGATAAAATCTTTTCATATAAAGCTCCATTTTTACATTCCACTGTATATCGGTAACCTTTTTATTAGTTATAGCTCAATTATGACAAACCAAATGCATATAAAATGTAAAACAATAAAAAGAAGCAGGGTAAGGATAAAGACGAACAGAAAATAAAAACATTAAACTTAAAAATGACGATTTTTAAGCATGTAACGCTAAAAAATAACCACTAAAAACAAATGGTTATTATCTTATTCCAAATACAGAATTGACAATTAGTTAGAAGGTAGGGTGAAGTTGAGTGGAAAAAATCTAAAAAAAGTAGCAGAACGATACGAGAAGTTTAGAAAAGATTGGCGACCATTTCTTCCCGAAACAAAAATCTTCATGAAACAAAAATGCGCCCCAAAAAGGAGCGCATTTCTTACTTGAATAAGTTATTCCCAATCAAGAATAACTTTGCCTGACATACCGCTGCGCATTACATCGAAGCCTTCTTGGAAGTCATCAATCTTGTAGTGGTGCGTGATGATTGGCGATAGATCCAGACCAGATTGGATCAGTGAAGCCATCTTGTACCAAGTTTCGAACATGTTGGGCATGATAGGATAAAAAGTATTAATTATCAAGATCTTACAACCCAACCAGATTTCTATGGGACCGATTTGGGACGTTTTGATTCACTCTTTAAAGTTGACGACTCTAAGCCAATACACTGCCCCTATTATTATAGAGTACGCTCAACATCAAGCCAAACCTCACAATACCCGGAAGTTATCCCTAAGCTGGATCTGTCGCGACCGACTCACGAAACAGAAAGCTCGTTATCGTAAGAAAGTTTTTGTCGAGTAGACGACACTTGTTACCAAGTGCCGCCCCTCTAAGAACCGTACGTGCAACTTTCACTGCATACGGCTCAAGCCTCCACTAAGGCATCATTGATACCCAGCAACTTATAACGCAGTCGGGACAGGCTCTTTCCAAGAGTTACGAGCTAGCCTTTTAGATTTTCTCTTCACCAGATATTCTTGGTATTGAGGGTCAAAAGGGGTCGCAGCACTCCTAATTTTTACGTGTCTTTCGATAGGCACTTTCGCTATTTGGAACAGATTGAAGTGACAGTCCATGTTCATGATTTTCTGCCAACCGTGAAATTGCCACTGGCCTTTACGATTGAGAAAATACTTGTGCACAACCCAGTCTTTGGACTTGGTTGGATGACGTCTAACTGCCCAGTGCCATAACGCTTGGAATAGTTTATGGCCGACATACCCGAATACTTGTTTAGCAACACAGTGGCGATAGTAATTCGCCCATCCCCTAAGTTTCGGATTTATCAACTTGATAAGATCGTTAACAGGGATGGTTGCGTGCTTTTTAATAACTTCACGTAGATTTCTAAGGAATAACAGCGTATTGGATTTGCTCGGTTTAATGAGCAATTTCCCTTTGTACTTCCTGTGATTGAAACCCAGAAAGTCAAAGCCATCATCAATATGAGTGACCTTCGTTTTTTCTTCGGAGAGGGTTAACCCTCTTTCTGCCAAAAAGCCAGCAATCAACGGTTTGATATCGTTCACTAGCACTTCCTTTGAAGAGCAGGTGACCACAAAATCATCCGCATAACCGATAAAGTTGGCCCTAGCACCCATTTTCAGAGCTGTAGATTTTATTTGTTGCTCTATTCCCGCGAGAGTCATTAGCATCAAGGTTGGAGATATTATTCCACCTTGAGGTGTACCTTCTTCGGTATCGTAGAACAGCCCCTTATCTACATAGCCAGATTTTAACCATTGCTCTAACATTCGTTTATCTACAATGATATTGTCCATCAGCCATTTATGCCCGATTTTGTCGAAGCAAGCCTTAATATCTCCCTCAAGAACCCATTTCGCGGATTGCTTTAGAGCTAAACATTTGAAGCACTGACTGACAGCGTCAGCCGTGCTGCGATTTGGTCTAAAACCATAGCTATTGAGGTCGGCAAACGTTTCGGACACAGGCTCTAATGCAAGAAGGTGGAGGGCTTGTTGCGCTCTATCAATCATGCATGGAATACCCAGTGGCCTGAGCTTACCGTTCTTTTTGGGAATATAGATACGTTTGAGTGGTTTTGCGGAGTAAGCCTTGCGACTCAGTTGATCGACTGCTTTCATACGGCGTGCATCTGTGTTCCAGATGACACCGTCTATTCCAGGCGTTTTACTGCCTTTATTCTGAGAGACTCGCTTAACCGCGAGAAGCTTGGCTGAGCGAGAATGAGTCAAGAGCCACTGTAAAGACTTCACCTTACCGTATTTCTTTTCTCTAGTTGCTTTTGCGATACGCATTTGAAGCTTCAATACGTGTACTTCAACGGATTTCCAGTCGATGGACTGCCATTGATCGCCGTCAGAAGATGCACTAATCTCTTTCGAGATCACCATTTGCTTTTCTCCTTGAATAAAGTTCTTCAAATTCTCTCGCAATGGAAGACCAGTCGGAAGTGGGCTCACTTTCGTGATCAGACATAAGTCTGTATCTGCATCATTACAATGTAGCTTTCGCTTTTTCCGACCTCCTATACCTGCACCACTATCGGCCACAAAGGCTTTCCCAAAGGGAGTGATACAGGCTTACCCTGTTCCGTATGTTGCGTAAAATGTCGGGTTAGATGCCCACTATAGTGCGGAGAGTGCAGTGACCACGAAAAAGTACTGTCCAACCTCTTTCCAACTCTCATTGCCTTTTGGCTACAGCGTAATAACCACTTCCGCTGCTTCATCATATAACGCACCTTGAATGGATTCACATATGTTCATCATACTGACTACCTAGCACTTACCCGAATTGTGGTTTTCAGGAGGAACGTCCTCTCACGATTCTTTTCCCACTCAGCCCAACGGCCAAGTTTCGTTACATTGTCCGAGCCGCTGCTTTATTCAGGCTCGTAGGTTCATCTGGTGATACAGACGGTTCACTCATAAAGCGGTGAACAACGCTTCATACGACTTCAGGTCGCACGGACAGAAATGGTTTAGAGTATTTACTTAAATTAGCAAAGGACGAATAACTTCTGGTATGGAAACTCAGTGTCCAATCTAACAGGAGCAATTTAGTTAATAGAAATGCAGCTTCATCGCGACGCTCTATATGTATTGGCTTAACAAAGGTGCTGCCAGCTTCAATGCAATACCACACATGATGCATGAAATCGCAGAATCTAAAATTCGCCATGTTCTTGGCTTACTAAAAAGTGGGATCAACTTGTTAGCCAAATACACTAATCCATAAAACCAGCCCCCTGATGCGATCAGTGCCCCTATAACAAACAATAGTTTTTCATCAGGTTCCATTTGAGCAGTCACGCCCCCGAGTATCACCACCGTATCCAGATATACATGTGGATTTAAAAAAGTGATAGCCATCGCCATTAAAACGACTTTTAACCAACTCTGGGCAATGTCCGAATTTTCCAACTCTAGGTGACTTGAACCTTTCCAAGCTGATTTTGCAGATTGGTAGCCATACCAGAAAGCTTGGATTGGGCGATTGCGCAGCACGCTTCGACATTGAACCTGAAATCGCACGTGGTGCCGACTCAGTATCGTGATTTGTTGGACGATGCGTTGGCTCAAATTGGCTATCGTCTGCGTGTAGACACACTGGTGCACC
Organism: Vibrio sp. Vb1018; assembly: GCF_033338775.1. Classification (NCBI taxonomy): domain Bacteria; kingdom Pseudomonadati; phylum Pseudomonadota; class Gammaproteobacteria; order Vibrionales; family Vibrionaceae; genus Vibrio; species Vibrio sp. Vb1018. The sequence goes on along the minus strand of NZ_JAWOTI010000020.1, from coordinate 93,149 downwards.
CTGCTGAATTGACGCCGGGCGCGACCATGACGGTTCAGGCCTTGCTTGTGAACGAAGGGAACGCGCCACCGTATCAGCACCATTATCTGGCGTATCGATTGGTGAATGAGGACGAAGAAACCGCGTTTTTCAACGTCTCAACCGCAGATGTCATGCGTTGGCTGCCGGGTGAACACGCGACCTCCAGCAGTTTCACTTTGCCTGAAACGATCCCCACCGGCCATTACTACCTTGAGTTGGCCTTGGTCGATCGCCATGCTGAGGCAGAAGTGAATCTGGCCAATGAAGGGTTGCAGGCGTCGGGCTGGTATCGCTTATCTGACGTGACCATTCGTTAGGTCGACAGCCTTCGCCATGCTGTGGTGCGATAGACAGCAGCAAACGAAAAGCGAAAGTGACAGAAGAAAAGCGGGCAATGCCCGCTTTTTTGTACGTTGAGCGTTGAAACGACTTTCTTTGAAGACGCCTTTTTGGGGTTGGAAGACTAAGCCAGTGCTTGCGCCAGCAAGCTGACCGGGTGAATGGTTTCCAGCGCGGTGTTCTCTTCGATTTGCCATTTACAGGTTTCGCAGTCGGTGATCGCAAAATCTGCATCGGAGGCTTTGATCGAGTCAAACAGGTGCGAGCCGATTTTCATCGACACGTCATAGTTCTCTTCTTTAAAGCCATAGGTGCCCGCCAAACCGCAGCATTCGCTATCGAGGACAATCAGTTCTAGGCCCGGAATCATGCGCAGTAACTCAATGGTAAACATCACGTTGCCACTGCGTTCCAAGTGACAAGGCGTGTGATAAACCACTTTGAGGTTGACCGGTTTCATTTTCGGCGCATTGCCATTCATAAACTCTTTCAGCAGGAAGCGCGTGACGTATTCAATGTCGTTGGACACTTGGCTGTTGTCGACGCCGAGCACATGCGGGTATTCCTGTTGCAGCGTGAACGAGCAAGTTGAGGAGGTTGAAATCACTTTGGTGTGATATTCATTGACCGCAGTTTCCATGTTCTTCACGTTCAGCAATGCGTTTTTACGCGCTTTGTCATGAAAACCGTTGGCAATCAAAGGCACGCCGCAGCATTTCTCGTTGTTCAGCAAGCGCACGCCAATATTCATCGCATTCAACACCTTCACCAGATCTTTGCCCAATTGTGGGTGGTTGTAGTTGACGTAGCAGCCATGAAAGTAGGTGACTTGGCGCTGATACAGCGGCTGGCTGGTGCAATTTTGTTTAAACCAGCGACGGAACGTGCCGTGCGAGTATTTCGGCAACGCTTTGTGGTCATGCACGCCGATGGTTTTGTGCATGATTTTTTTCACCAATGGCATCGATGTGGCGAAGTTCACCACTGGTGCAAATGGCGTGGCCAGTGAGCCGAACAGGTCGGTGTGGCTCAGCACGTAGTCACGCATCAGTTTCGGATTGAGCGGTTTCTTGCCATGTTTACCCCGCGCGACGGCGATGATGTCGCCGATTTTCACCCCAGAAGGACACGCGGTTTCGCAGCGTTTGCAGTTGGTGCAGTATTTAAGCGCTTCGTCGTAATATTCCGGGTTTTTAATGCGCAGGCGCTCGCCATCCGGCCCGCACTGTTTCGGGCCTGGGTAATCTGGGTTGGCTTTTGCCACGGGGCAGTACACCGTGCAGACGGTGCATTTAATACATTGGTCAAAGCTGGTATTCAGAGGAGCAGCTTTTGAAAATGGCGCGTTCATGCGAGCACCTCCTGATCGAATGGGTTAGGGTGAGACGCTGACAATTGAGGTTCTAGGCATTGCATGATGGCGTGGTAGGCGGTGCCAATCGCGACGCCGCCACCGCACCCTTCAAACACGGGATCGTATCCCGACAACATGGAGCCGCAGCAGTACAAGTTTTTAATGGTGACGCCGCTGCGCTGTGGGTTCAATTGCGCGTTGGTTTCGACACCGAATGCCATAAAAGGGTGTGAACGGTCGGCAAAGAAGGCCGGATTGCGCCAATCAACGCGTGCTGGTTTATGCGTCACTTGCAAGCCAAAGATCGGTTCTTGGATGGCGTGTTGCTCGGCATGCAACCCTTGGCTGAAATAGCTGCCGGTTGCCATGATGTAGTTGTCAGCGCTGATGGCCATGTCGCGCAGGTTTTGCGTTTGCAGGCTAACCAGACGCTCGCCGTCAAACGTGCCGTTGACCACTTTGTCGCCTTTGAGGTGAATGCCACCCAGCAGCAGGAAGGTGCGACTGAGCGCCTCTTCAATGCGAATACCCAGCAGCGATGGTGGCATGGTCGGCACTTCGTGAAATTGCAGTTGCGTGGTGTCGCGTAGCTTCGTTAGCAGCGTTAGGCCATCGCCGTTGCCCATGATCGCGGGCATGATCACCAAGTCGTTGCGATTGGCTGCACGCATCAAACCATCGCATAGCGCGGTCCACGCGGCATCGTGTTTTAGCAAACGTGCAATGTCGATTGAGCGCAGCTCATTTGGGTTGCGGCGGTATCCGTCAAACCCCGGAATCGACAGGGTGACCGTGTGAATCGGCACACCTTGAAAATCAGGATGCTGGTGAAGGTTATCTTTCAGCATTTGTGGCTGAAAATCGCGATAGCCATCGATCGAAACCACCACAATACGCTCAAACGAAACTTCTTGGCGGTGTTGGTAAACAAATGGCTGCGATAGCCAAGTCGCTTTGAGTGTGCCAAGCGGCGTGATGCGCCCGTGATTGGCCAAATCATCTTGATGCGATAGCGGCACGTTCGCGGTGGCGAGCGTTTGACGAAACCATTCCAGCCCTTTTTGCAGCGTGCTACGACCCACCGTGTTGTACGGATGGGACGGCGCTTGTTGCTGTAATGCGTCGAGGGCATCAAACGGGTGGGTGACCGCGCTGCCATCTGGTAATTTCGCCAGCACATCAATGGAGCCGGAAGAGAAATGTAACGCGCTTTGACCCTGATTGATGAGCACGGTTTTTTTGCCAGCTTGCAGGCTGCGAATTGCAGCGGTATAACCCGCAATGCCCCCGCCGATCACGGCCACATCATAATGCATCATAATTCCGCCTCCTGTTTTTGTTGTTCTGCTTGAGGGTGTTCTGATTGAGCGGGCTGGGGCAGGTCGCTGGCACCGAGTAATCCTTCGTAAATCCAATAGCTGAATTCCGCTTCGCGCAGCGCATCACCCCAGAAAATGGGTTTGATGCCTTTCCAGCGCTCTTCTAGAAAATCGACCAACAATTCACTCGATTGACAGCCATCGACCTGACCATATTCGGAAAACAGGCTGGCCGCACGGTAGATGCACAGTTCGCCCTGACAAGGGCCCATGCCTAAGCGAGTGCGGCGGCGCAGATCGACCAAGTTGTTGACGTCGAGCTGTTTAATCGCGTATTCAATTTCGCCCGCAGTGACCATTTCACATTCACAAATAATCGCTTGGCTCTTGGCATCGTCAGACAAGAATTGCGTGGCGCGTTCACCATGGCGATAAATGGCGGATTCATACACCGGTTTGGCGATGCTGGCGGTTTTCTTGATGGCTTTTGGCGTTTCGTTTGACCCCGGCAGTGGGCGCGTGTGGGTTTCGCACGCCTGAGTGTTGCCCAGTTTCTTCGCCACTAAGTCGGTCGCCCATTCCGCCATTAAGCGGTAGGTCATCAGTTTGCCGCCGGTAATGGTGGTGAGGCCTTTGAGGCCGTCGCGCTCTTGGTGATCGAGCAAAACGATGCCGCGGCTGATATTCCGGCCACTGCCATCGTCATCTACCGAAACCAAAGGACGTACCCCCGCGTAGGCACGCAGTACGCGCGTATTGGCCATGATCGGCGCAAGTTTCGCGCCTTCTGCCAACAGCACATCCACGTCACGTTCGGTGACGTGCAAGTTGTCGATCTGGTCGTAATCAATGTGTTCGGACGTGGTGCCGATAAGTGAAATGGTGTCGCCGGGCACCAGAATGTCGGCATCGGAAGGTTTACGGCAACGGTTGATCACCAAGTTATTGATGCGGTAATCGAGGATCAACAGAGAGCCTTTGGCAGGGAACATCTTGATGTTGAGGTCGGCATATTCGCAGATATGTTGTCCCCAAATGCCCGCGGCGTTGATCACTTCTTTGGCAAAGATTTCAAACTGTTGGTTGGTGCCCAATTGCAAACAGCGTACACCGAGTATGGTATCGCCTTGGCGAATCAAACTGGTGACGATGGTGCGGTTGAACATGCGCGCGCCGTGCTCTTTGGCATCAAGGACGTTCGAGGCACATAAACGGAACGGATCCAGCGTGCCGTCGGGCACTTTCACCGCACCGATCAGCGCCGGGTTCACGTTCGGTTCGAGCGCGAGTGCTTCTTTTGGCGTTAAACGGGTCGCTTCGATACCGGCATTGCCGCAAGCCTGAATAAAGGTGTCTTGAAAGCTGAGTTCGTCTTCAGGCAGAGTAATGAATAGGCCGTCAGTCGCTTCCACACAATGGCGAGCGATGCGTTTGAGCGTTTGGTTTTCTTGAATGCATTCTTTGGCCGATTCTGCATCAGTGACGGCATAGCGCGCACCAGAGTGCAGCAAGCCGTGGTTACGACCCGTGGTGCCGGAGGCGATGTCATCTTTCTCTAACAGAATGCACGCGATGCCTCGCAATGCGCAGTCTCGCATGATGCCTGTGCCGGTCGCGCCGCCGCCAATGATGACAACGTCGGTTTCCATTCGTTGATAAGCCGTCATGACCTTTACCTTATGCAACTTTAATAAACTTACAACTAGTATGTTTTTTTTTATCATTTACGTTCGATATATTGCTCACAAAAGCGCGAACGAGCGTTAAATTGATAGTTTTGGTGATTGTTTCGTGTGGGTGTGGAGAAATTAACCAACAATGTTGCTGGTATTTAACAGGGTTAGGCACATATTTGTTACATGTAAATCGATGAAAACAGGAATAAATTCGCTAACGAGCTGGTCTGATGTGCAAGCGGAGTCAAGAACGTTGTTGGTAAATGAAAACGTATGATGCCTTGTTTAATAAGCAATTGCTCAGTTTATTAGGGTTTTCTTGATTAGAAAATGGCGCGATAAAAACTAACCCTACTGATGAAATGATCAAAATGATGCGCCAATTAACAAAAAACGAGTTTGACATTAACAAACCTGTGCTCGAACGCTCATAAATTTCCTTGTTCGATTTTCGAGAGTGCTCTTCTGTGGTCAGATTTGCCCACACAAAGTTTGTGTACATAACTATAAACAGGACTCTTACTTATGACTCGAACAAAACAACATACTCTTTTAGGAGAGTGTATCGCGGAGTTTATCGGCACCGGACTGCTGATTTTCTTCGGTGTGGGTTGTGTGGCAGCACTCGTGCTGACTAGCGCACAATTTGGTCAATGGGAAATCAGTATCATGTGGGGCATGGGCGTTGCCATCGCCATCTACTGTACAGCTGGTGTCTCAGGGGCTCACATTAACCCCGCGGTAACGATCGCTCTGGCCGCTTTCCATGGTTTTGATAAAGCGAAAGTGGTTCCTTATATTGTGGCGCAAGTGCTGGGTGCCTTCTGCTCGGCAGCATTGGTTTACGGCTTGTACAGCAACCTTTTTACCGATTACGAAATCGCGCACAATTTTGTACGTAGCAGCCAAGAAGCATTGGCCACTGCGGGTATCTTCTCGACGTATCCGAATGCTGCCTTGTCGTTTGGCGGTGCGTTCGCGGTCGAATTTACCATTACAGCCGTACTGATGTTTGCGATTTTGGCACTGGGCGACGAAAACAACGGTGCACACCGTAATGCGCTGAACCCACTGTTGATCGGTATTCTGATTGCAATCATCGGCGGCTCGCTTGGTCCACTGACTGGTTTTGCGATGAACCCAGCGCGTGACTTCGGTCCGAAGCTGTTCGCTTACCTGGCCGGTTGGGATTATGCACTGAGCGGCGCCAAAGATATCCCATATTTCATCGTCCCGATTGCAGCGCCAATCTTGGGTGCATGTTTTGGTGCGTGGGCATATCCGAAATTTATCGCGGTTTATCTTCCAACCGTGGGAACGGGCTGTACTATCCCGAACCAGTGTGATGACGTGGAAGAAAGTGAACAATCACACGTCTAAAATGAAAGTAATTCGAAGTTAGCAAGAACGTGAAACTATAAGGAATAAACCATGACTGAGCAGAAATATGTGGTTGCATTAGATCAGGGCACCACCAGCTCGCGAGCTGTTGTATTCGACCACGATGCAAATATTGTGAGCGTTTCTCAGCGTGAATTCACTCAAATCTACCCAGAAGCGGGTTGGGTTGAGCATGATCCAATGGAAATCTACGCGACGCAAAGTTCAACGCTGGTTGAAGCGCTGGGCAAAGCGGGGATCCGTAGTGATGAAGTCGCGGCGATTGGTATTACCAACCAACGTGAAACCACCATCGTTTGGGACAAAGAAACGGGCAAACCGATTTACAACGCGATTGTATGGCAATGTCGCCGTACGGCTGAAATCTGTGAAGAGCTGAAAGCGCGTGACGGGCTAGAAGAGTACATTCGCGAAAACACCGGCTTGGTGCTTGACCCGTACTTCTCGGGCACCAAAATCAAGTGGATTCTGGACAACGTCGAAGGCGCACGCGAAGCCGCTGAATCGGGAAAACTACTGTTTGGTACCGTCGATACATGGTTGGTGTGGAAAATGACCCAAGGTCGCGTACACGTGACTGATTACACCAACGCATCGCGTACCATGCTGTTTAACATCAACTCACTGCAGTGGGATGAGAAGATCCTGAAAGAGTTCGGCATTCCGCTGGCAATGATGCCAGAAGTGAAGCGCTCTTCAGAAGTGTACGGCCAAACCAACATCGGTGGTAAAGGCGGTACGCGTATTCCAATCGCAGGGATTGCGGGTGACCAACAAGCGGCGCTGTACGGCCAAATGTGTGTGAAAGCGGGTCAAGCGAAAAACACCTACGGCACAGGCTGCTTCCTGCTGATGAACACCGGTCAGGAAAAAGTGACGTCAAGAAATGGTCTGCTGACGACTCTGGCTTGTGGTCCGAAAGGCGAACCGGCTTACGCACTGGAAGGTGCAGTATTCATGGGCGGCGCTTCTATTCAGTGGCTGCGTGATGAGCTAAAACTGATCTTTGATGCGCACGACTCAGAATACTTCGCCACCAAAGTAGACACGTCAAACGGTGTGTACGTGGTGCCTGCATTCACGGGCCTTGGCGCACCATATTGGGATGCTTACGCACGTGGCACCATTGTGGGCCTGACTCGCGGCGTGAACTCAAATCACATCATCCGTGCAACGTTGGAAAGTATTGCTTACCAAACTCGTGACGTCCTAGATGCGATGCAAGCAGACTCCGGCATTCGCCTGTCTGCACTGCGTGTGGATGGCGGTGCGGTTGCCAACAACTTCCTGATGCAGTTCCAATCTGATGTGTTGGATACCGAAGTACATCGTCCAAAAGTCACTGAAGTCACAGCACTGGGTGCCGCTTATTTGGCGGGCTTGGCTGTTGGTTTCTGGGATGACTTGGAAGAACTGAAAGATAAAGCCGAAATTGATCGCAGTTTTGAACCTCTCCACGATGAAGAGAAACGTCAACGTCGTTACAAAGGTTGGAAACGCGCGGTGAAATGTGCGCAAGCATGGGCTGAGTTACATCACGAAGAAGAGTAATGTAACAACCATTGTGTGAATGACCGTTTCTTCGTAGGGGGGAAGCGGTTATCGGGGAAAAGTAAAAGCCCGGGCAATTGCCCGGGCTTTTTTTACACGTCTTTTTTTATTTTTATTTAAGCGGCGTTTTGCACACCTTGGGGTGTGAAGCCCAACGGTACGGTTTCGTACGTTAAGCATTAAATCAAACAGTTAGAACGGTATGACGCTTAGGTATACTTATAAGTCACACGTAAAAATTGACACGAAAAGTAGATTTGTCATAACCTATTTGTCACACTTGTTTAGATCATAATCTAAATGTCACTTTGAGGGGCTTATGTACATCTTTGGATACTTAAGAGCATCAACCTCTGATCAGAATGCAAAACGTGCTCAAGGTGCTTTACAGGAGTTTGCACAGCAAAAGGGCTTTCGAATAGCAGGTTGGTATATTGAGAATGAATCGGGAGCCTCATTACAAAGACCTGAATTACTCCGATTACTTGATGATGCTGCAATTGGTGATGCGATCATAATAGAGCAAATTGATCGTCTTTCTCGACTTGATGAAGAAAGTTGGTTCAAATTAAAAGAAATGCTGAACCAAAAGGAACTTAAGGTAATCAGTATCGATTTACCAACTAGCCATATCGCTTTTGCGCCACACATTCCCGACGAGTTCACTCGTTCGATGATCAGGGCTATTAATGGGATGATGATGGATATGCTCGCTGCAATTGCACGAAAAGATTACCAAGATCGACGGCGGCGGCAAGCTGAAGGGATCATGAAGGCTCGAGAAGAGGGAAAATATCGAGGAAGACAAGCAGATCTCCAGATTCATGAAAAAATCTATCAGTTAAGAGTTATCAATGGGTTAAGTATCAGTGATACCGCTAAATTGACGAATGTGTCCACTAGAACGGTAATTCGGGTGGCTAAGAAGTTAGCAAGTGAGCGTTCATTGGGATAAGAAGCTTAACGTTTCTGTTCCTTATGGGCTCTAGTCCCCTAAACAAGAAATGCCCCAAAGTTTGTTTCGTCAAAAAGAACAGGATTGTTACTGGTTGAATTTTGACCAAGTATAACTAGTACGAAAAATGGGCATCATTGTGCTGTTCTTGTTTCAAGCGCACTCGCTGACTTTTGCCCTGTAAATCAAGTTCAAAGTGTCACAAACTTTCAAAACGTTAGGTATAGATTTCTTATTAAAACCGTTGCTAACGCTTTCTAGGTAACAGGAAGCCTGATTTTTGATAGCTAACTTACGGATTTACCATAGTAGGAATAACCTGCACTTAAAAAAGCCTCCCGAATGGGAAGCTTTTTGGTTGTGATAGCTCATTCGTAGCAAGCTACTAGAAGTTATATCTCATACCAACTGTCACACCTTGAATGTTGATATCTACACCATCAAATTCAGCAGACCTGTATCTGTAGCCGATAGCAAGGTCTACATTGTCAAGCATGTAACCTACTTCCAATCCTGCTTGATAAGAGAACTTGGATTCTGATTCAGATATACCGAAGACGTTGGCTTCGCCCTTTAATGAACCAACGCCAAGAATGAGTGCGCTATATAATTTATTACCTTTATCTATAAACTTAGGGCGTGCGTTAATATAAAAGGCATCACCTTTAACACTGGCATCTTCATTAAATTCAGCTTCACCAAAATGTTGGTATTCTAACTCCACACCTAAATCTACATTAGGGTGAACTGCAAAATTATAACCAGCATACACACCTCCACCTAAGTCGTTGCTTTCATCAATAGTTGCAATACCAGCATCTAACTCAGTATTGTGACCTACAAGTAAATTGCCGCCGACATAAAAATGGTCTACCTCGTTTGCACTTGCACTTGCACTTGCACTTAAGAGTGCTAGTAAAATCAGTTTTTTCACTTTAAGTCCTTATAGTTGATTTGGAGATATTATGCATGCATGGGAGTATCGTTAATAGCGAATATTTAACGTAACGCTCGTTGTGCGCATCAAGCCAAAGCCTAATCTTGAGGCAATCCTTTTAGCTAGCGCTATCTTAACCGAAGCGCTAGCTCTCCCAAACTCACTTTGCCATACAAAAAGTAATTTATGAATTGCTAATTTAAGTAGATGCTCTAGCTGATTTCTGTCCAGAAGCGACTTACCAATCCAATTAAAATTTCACTCTCACCGCATAACTATTATTAACGTCACATGAGTTATATTTGGGTAAATTACGACTGATTGAAATCGCAAATTTGTTAGACGAAACCAATAATGGGGCATAAATGAGTTAGAGCCGAAGGACGGCTCTGTGCCAATTGCAGACATTAGCAACGCCTGAGCTCAGGTGCATTTGAGACAACGCCTGCTTTTGCGTTAGCAAAAAAGTGGGTGGCGGATCAAATGTCATCTGCAGAGACTTTTTAGGCAGCGTTCACCGTATTCTAGGAACGAGCGTTTACGAGGCACGTGCCGAACTGGCCTTTATGACTTTTGTAAACAACAAAAAAATATTTGGATCAAACTTCGTGTCCACTTCATGCTTCAAGATATTCATAGTTTCAAGGTGCGATTTAGCCATGCGGTATGGCCTGCTAGTCGTCAGTGCATCATACGCATCAATGATCGAAAGTATTCGACTACTCAGGGGAATATCGGCACCAGCCAGTCCGTCCGGGTATCCGCTTCCATCAAATGCTTCATGATGATGTCTGACAATAGACGCGACCTCGTCTCTGTTTGTCAGGAATGTCTCACTAATTATTCTCTCACCGATAACCGAGTGAGCCTTTATCTCTTCCCTTTCATCAGGTGTGAGCTTTCCAGGCTTCGAGAGAACAGTATCACGAACTCCAATCTTACCCACGTCGTGTAATTGACTGGCAATACGCAAGTCATCTAATGAGGGGGCACTCAAATCGGCCGCACGCCCCACTTCCAACGCAAGCGCACAGACGCGGTCACAATGGCCTCTAGTATACGCATCGCGCGCGCACAATGCCGTAATGAGTGATGGGTAAGCATTTTCTTGATCTGGTGCGAGGGCAAAAGCCATTGAATATCTCTCCTTGTTCAGCAACGCCTAACAATTTAATAGTGCGCTCATCACGCATATTTTTGCTGACTTCAAGCTCATCTATCCACATTCCAACAAATAACCGAGGGTATTTCAAAATTTTAAATAAATTTAAATGTAGGATATACGCGTTGCTCGTTTGCTTGACTATATGAATAAACGACACAACTTTATCTATTAATTAGCCCAAAATTTAGCCATCCTCAATGACCGGTTATCGCTCTTTTGAGGCATTCGCCTCAACACGTTTTTGTCCCGAAGCTAGGCGTCGTAAACGTCTCTGTCCCAAACCTAAGAGAGCAAGGGAATATCTAGGTAGGTTACTAAGACTCGACACATTAGACCTGCAACGATATAGTGCATCATTTTTCACTAACCCACTAACATCCGCCATTTTTAACAGAGCACCAATGAATAACCATTTATCCCCAATCGACAAAAATCATTTGAAGAAACTACTTCGCTCAGAGTTAGATCCAACATGGTCTGATAGTCTGTCGGCAACACCTGATATGTCTTGGGTTACGCCCATAGTGTTAGAAACACTATTTACTGAGTTGATGATCCACACCCGAGGCAATCAAACAAAGGCTGCAAAAATGCTTGGTATTAACAGAGGTAGTTTCAGCTCAAAAATCAAACGGATATCAAATCACGAGTTTTGATTCTCACCAGCACAGCAGATTTAAACGCCAAGTTAAGTGAACCTAAAACCACCTCTGTCCCCGAATGGGCGGTCACCCGATGTCGTAGCTCCAATCTGGACAAAAGCTTCTCAGTTCGTAAAACCCGAACCGCACTTTACGAACCACTCGTCAAACCTGTCTCGGGGCAATGCTGGTCAGTGATTTTACTAATTTAGCAACTCAAGAATAACTAAAGGTATTGAAAATTCGGTTAACGAGAAGTCCAGTCTCACTAGAGCAGATAACTTCGGCAACAGCCCCTTACTGTTACTATGGACTTATTGCCGATTAGTGAACTTTTTCATGTTAAAATACCTGATTATCAGTATCATAGAGTTGGCATACGTTTGATTTTGGGGCTGATTCAGTAAAATTACCCTTTCATCCAGCCAAGTTTAAATTGAGTGGGTTCGATTAATGCAGAGCAAAGATATTGTCATTTTTCAGTGGAATCAAAATTTTGAGACAGGTATTGAACTTATTGACAACCAACACAAAGAACTGGTCTCAATACTTAATCAGTTAGCTAACACCATAGTAAATGACAACAAAGTTGATATCGATCTTGCTTTTAATAAACTTTATGCATATGCAGAATACCACTTCTCTACAGAAGAAAGTATTTGGGAAAAGTATTTTCCTGATGGAAGTTTTCTCGATTCCCATCGCTCAAGCCATGCTTCATTCTTGCCAAAAGTAAATAAAATCAGACAATTGGATTCAGCTAACTCTTGGCAAGAGGTAATAGAGCAAATAATCCAGTTTTTGATCCGCTGGCTTGCTTTTCACATTTTGGATGATGATAAGAGGATGAGCTTTGTTGTTCATGAAATGATGGAAGGTAAGAGCTTTTCTGAATCTAAAGAAATAGCCGATGAACATATGAGTGGTTCGATTCGTATTCTCATTGATACTATTCTAGGTATGTATGATGAGCTTTCTTTCCAAGCAATCGAATTAATTAGAGAGAGAAAAATACGTATTAAGGTTGAAGGAGAACTACGTTCAGCAAATAGAAAGTTAGAGCAGTTATCTATTACTGACGAATTATCAGGTCTTTTCAATCGCCGTTATTTTAATAAGATAATCCCCAATGAGATTCAACGAGCTATCAGGGAAAAATCTTTAATCAGCTTCATTTCCATAGACTTGGATCATTTTAAATCCCTCAATGATCGACTCGGTCACCCTAAAGGAGATGAAGCTATTGTTGAGGCTAGCATGAGAATCTCCAAGCTTTGCAGGCGTGCTGGAGATTTCTCCTTCAGGATGGGAGGAGAAGAGTTTTTAGTGGTCGTATCTGGGTCATCAAGTCCTGAAATCCTAGAGTTAGCGGAAAGAGTTCGTGGGAATATTGAAACTATTACTATCTCTAGCGAAGACATTGGTATATCCCATCAAATTACAACTTCTATTGGGGTGTTCAGTTATGTTCCTCAACGTGGAGATACAGTCGAACTTTATTTAGAACAGGTCGATGCTGCTCTGTACAAAGCAAAAAATAGTGGTCGTAATGTTGTTGTATCAGCTAATGGTTTCTAGGAGCAGCCCCAAAAACGCTCTACTTTCCAACTAGCAAATACAATTGCATTGCGCATTATTGCCACCTTTAGACCAATTAGCTAAATCTATCGAATGGAAGACACCTTATAAAATAGTTTGGGGCATACATGTTTTAGAGTGGATGTTCTAAGGCGCTTTTGTCCCAAAGCTTGGCTCTGTAAACATTTTTGGACAAAAATCAGTTAGAGTCGATACTCTAAAAAATCTCTATTCATTACTTAATGTATTCTGACCGAACCGATACTCCCACTAAAGTGGAAGTCAATGATAAATAAATATGCAAAAGGCGAGGTTCCACCTCTTGCCTATATTAAAATTATGCTGCATACCATCCATCAGCCAGCACTTCAGCTTGATCGAGAACTAGCTTAATCGCCTCCTCTGCCGCATCAGGCGGGTATTTCCAGCGACGCAGTAAACGACGTACAAGGTTGCGCATACGAGCACGGACACTCTCACGTTTTTGCCAGTCTACCGTAGCGGATTTACGCAGTTGGTGAGTGAGTTCAATGGCGAGTTGACGAAGGTTGTCATCGCCTAACGTTCGCACGGAAGCCTCGTTGGTGACCAATGCACGGTAAAACGCAATTTCATCAGTGGAAAGCCCCAGCTTTTCCATCATCTCAGCGTCAGCTTGCATCTCTTTGGCCCACTGGATCAGCTCTTCAATTACCTGTGCGGTTTCAATGTTGCGATTATGATATTTCTGCAAAGTCGACATAATACGGTCGGAATATTTCTTTTCCTGCACAACATCGTTTTTCATTCTTGCTTTCACTTCGTCGCGCAACAGCTTTTCTAGCAGTTCTACGGCTAAATTCTTCTCTTTCATATTGGCGACATCTTCCAAAAACTCAGGAGAGAGCAAGCCAATATTCGGTTTATCTAAACCAACCGTTTTAAAGATATCATCCACTCCATCGGCAACCACCGCGTTATTCAAGATCTGGCGCAAAGCAGAATTACGCAATTCATCACTGCGCTTTTTATCAACTGTTGAGTGTTTTAAGAAGGCGGTCTTGATCGCTCCGTAAAAGGCGATTTCACTCTTATAACCATCAACCTCATCCAAGGTATTACACAATGAGAAGGCTTTCATCAACGCAGCCATGACATCAAGGAAACGGCGTTTGCCATCACGAACTTCTTCGCCTTTGCTGTTGCGGTGTGAGAGACCTGAGATATGGTTCACCGCTCCCGGAAGCAGTTGCAGCGGTTTGGTTTCAAAATCCGGACGATAGTTGAAGATGTCACCATCAACAGGCGTGGCAAACATACCGCGAATTACGTCGATTTTTTCCATAAAGACTGCGAAAGCTTCAGCGGTATCAACGGTTGGCTTTCCCTTACCTTGGCTATTGGTATAGGTCTTCAGTGCGTTTTTAAGTTCATTGGCAATACCAATATAGTCAACAACTAAACCTCCGGGCTTATCCTTAAACACGCGGTTCACTCGCGCTATCGCCTGCATCAGGTTATGACCTTTCATTGGCTTGTCGATATACATGGTATGACAACAAGGCGCATCAAAACCTGTTAACCACATATCTCGCACAATAACCAATTGCAATTCGTCATCGGTATCTTTGTAACGTTTCTCGAACAGCTTTTTGGTCTTCTTATCATGGATATGAGGCTGCATTTTGGCCTTGTCAGCAGCGCTGCCTGTCATAACAATTTTGATCGCGCCTTTGTTTGGATCATCGCTGTGCCATTCGGGTTTGATGGCCACGATGGCATCGTATAAATCCACACAAATCTCTCGACTCATGGCAACAATCATCGCCTTACCCGGAAAAGTTTCACAGCGAATGGTAAAGTGCTCAACCAGATCTTGGGCAACTTGTTTGATTCGCGGCTCTGCACCAACGAGTTTCTCAAGTGCTGACCACTGTGATTTTATTTTCTCGCGACTTTCCGTTTCTTCGTCTTCGCCAATTTCCTCTTCGACCTGATCGTTAAGCGCTTCGATTTCATCTTGATTTATATCGAGCTTGGCTAAGCGGGATTCGTAGTAAATCGGCACTGTCGCGCCGTCATCGACCGCGTCTTGAATATCGTAGATAGAAACATAATCACCAAAGACACCGCGAGTATCTTTATCATCCATTGATATCGGTGTGCCTGTAAAACCAATAAAAGCGGCATTTGGCAGCGCGTCACGCATGTATTTGGAGTAACCATAAACATAACGCTGATCAACCACGTTGCCATCTTCGTCTTTAACATCTACTAGGCGAGCTTTGTTGCCATACTGGCTACGGTGTGCCTCATCGGAAACCACCACGATATTCGAGCGTTCAGAAAGGATAGGATGTGCCATTTCTTCGTCGAGTAAAGCAAACTTCTGTACAGTAGTGAAGATGATGCCACCGGATTGACGATTGAGCAGTAAATCGCGCAATGAGTCACGGTCTTCTGCCTGCAGAGGGATCTGTTTTAGCGTTTCTTGCGCCATCGTAAAGGTGTTAAATAGCTGGCCATCTAGGTCATTACGGTCGGTAACCACTACTAAGGTTGGGTTATTCATTTCTGGTTGTTGCAGCAATTTACTTGCGTAACAGACCATCGAAATGCTTTTCCCGCTGCCTTGGGTATGCCAAACCACGCCCGCTTTTTTACTTCCGGGCACCACGGTATTGGCGTAATTTGCCCGTGGCTCAGTAATTTGGTCAGACGTTGTGGCAGCCGTGACGGTTGCCTTAACAGCAGCTCGGACGGCATGGAATTGGTGATAACCTGCGATTTTTTTGATGATCTTGTCGCTATCATTTTCGAACAATACGAAGTAGCGAATATAATCGAGCAGCAATTCTGGCTTAAAGAAGCCACGCACCATGGTTTCTAATTGGAATTCGAGTAGTGGCTTGTCGTCTTCACTCTCTATCGTCTTCCATGGCAAGAAACGTTCTTTATTAGCCGTTAACGAGCCGACTCGCGCCGTCCATCCATCTGAAATGACCAGCGCTTCATTGAACACAAAGAGATCAGCGATTTCTTCTTTATAAGTTTGAATTTGATTGTAAGCATTCCAAATATCGGCGTGATCATCGGCTGGATTTTTCAGCTCAATGACCGCCATTGGCAACCCATTGATAAAGACAATCACATCTGGTCTACGATTGACTTTGGTGCCTGTGATGGTGAACTGATTGATCACTAAGAATTCGTTATTCTCGCGGTCGTCAAAGTCAATTAATCGAACATGAGTATGCTTGGTTACCCATTGTTCGTGCTCCATTACCGAGTATTCAACAGGCACACCTTCGATTAAATATTGGTGAAAAGCCTTGTTATTTTTGATCAGGATTGGCGTTTGCGGCATGGCAACGGTTTTCGCCACTTCGATTAAGGTGTCACTCGGTACATTAGGGTTCAACGTTTCCAATGCCGACACTAACCGCGCCTGTAGCGTGACTTGCTGATAGTTTTCACGCTCGGGTGTGTTGCCATCCGGTGCGATGTCATAGCCATTTTGGTATTGGTAGCCTAGCTCTTTAAACCAATCGAGGCATTGTTGTTCTAGTTGGTCTTCTGTAATCACATTGCTACCTCAAATGGAACATTTGTAACTTTTGATTCTAAATTCATTCAAAGTCCCTCGTTTTAGAATGGCAATCCGAATAACAACCCAATCCCAAATCCTATCGGACTGACTGGCAAAGCCACATCTGCCACAATATCGGCTAGTCCTTCACTCACAACATCACTTACGACAGTTTCACCAACATTGTTGATAATTTCACCTGATAATACTTCTGAAACAGTATCACCCAATGCAACATTATCTATTCCTGAATCAATCACCATCGTGCTATCAAAGCTATCGGCGACCTCACTAGTGACAATAATTGGGATGTCTGAGTTTTCAGCAAGCGTCTCATTGATATAACTGACGCTGTCTGTCGCTTTAAGCTGAACTTCTGCGGCAATATCACCATCACTCATCAGAGCAATATCCGAAATGGGGTGGTTAGTTGCTTCAAATAACAAGGCATCCATACCTTGCTCATTGAGTGCAGTAACAACTTCTTGCTCAAACACAATGCCTTTGATATTGCTGATATGTCCCGACATCGCATCGGGGTCGACATCAGAGAAGTAATCAAGAATGTCGTCGTTACTTGCGAGTTCTAACTCGTTATAACCACGACGGACTGCATCAAAAACTGAGCTTTGAGCTATCACTGTTGGCGTTCCTCGCTCAACAACTTAACAATTTGTTTATAGCTTGACTCAACTAGTGGGTGTACATAGTGGCCATTTACTTTTGAAGTATTTCCATGTTTCGGGGCATTACCTCTAGCTATCTGTTGAGCTGTACCCTGTTTATTATGGGCTAGCTCTGTATTGGCCCCCAACCTCATTAATGTCGTAACAGACTCTAAATAACCTTGACTTGCTGCTACCATCAAAGGTGACCATCCATCCTCATTTCGCAAATCAAGATTGGCACCTTTACTATGGAGAACTTCTAATGTTGATGCTTGGTTATAACTTGCTGCCCAATAAGCGGCAGTTCTTCCAGACTTACTCTGAAGATTTACATCCGCACCTTTATCTATCAGCAACGAAATGAGTTCATTTTTGCCATTTTGAGCCAATAAAGATAA
Source organism: Vibrio sp. Vb1018 (assembly GCF_033338775.1). Classification (NCBI taxonomy): domain Bacteria; kingdom Pseudomonadati; phylum Pseudomonadota; class Gammaproteobacteria; order Vibrionales; family Vibrionaceae; genus Vibrio; species Vibrio sp. Vb1018. The sequence continues at coordinate 75,578 of NZ_JAWOTI010000020.1, read as the reverse complement.
CGCTGGGTGTGAGTCTTTATTTTTTGCGTTAGGATTCGCACCAGCAGTAACGAGCGCTTTGATCATTTCATCATCACCTTTAGTAACGGCGATAATCAGCATCGTTTCATTATCTTCGTTTTTCACATCTGGATTAACGCCATCAGCTAGTAGCTTCTTAGTGATGTTGACATGCCCATTTTGATACGCTGACAGCATAGCGGCTTCTGAGTACTTGGCGCTGAATACCGCACCTTGAGCAAGGAGCTTATCGACTACTTCTAAACGTTGTTTGAAATAAGCGCCCGTAACCGCATTCCAGCCATCGTTATTGCAAACATCGACGGCTGCTCCGTGCTTAAGCAGAAATTCAACCGCTTTGAGTCGGCCTTTCATTGATGCCCAAATCAATGGTGTCCAGCCCTTGTCGTTACGAATGTTAACTTCAGCGCCTTTTTCGACCATCAACTCAGCGAGCTCAAAGTATTCATTGTCTAAACAAAGCAACAATGCACTGCTTATTTGTTGTGGTCGATAGTTCGGGTTTGCGCCTTTGTGTAACAGTGCTTTAGCAATATCCAAGAAACCTAGTTCGATTGCTAACCGAAGTGGGTTATGACCTGCATGGTTGATATCAAAACCGTCACGATTAATAACGTTTTCGGCGAGTGTCGAGAATCCATTTTTCAAAGCAAGCTCAAATGGCGTTGCTTCTAATTCTTCAAAGATCGTGTTAACTAACTCTGGCTGATGTTCTAGCACGTCTTTCAATAGCGCCAAATCACCAGACTCAATGGCAGTTAATAATTGTTCAGTCATTCGTATTAACCTTTTCGACGTCTAACTCGATTTCGCCGGAAAGCAATTTAGGAAGCAAGGTGTCGCGGAGCTTGGCAAGCTGTTCATTTTCTTCTTTGATTGCTCGAATTTTTGCATACAGAGGTGCAACTACATCATAGAAGCGCTCGTTTATTTCCTTAGATGCTTTGATGAACGGAATGCTATTCATGTTACGTTGGTTGATTTTTAACTGCACAGCACCAGTTACATAAGCATTGATGTTTGTTTGTTGAAAAAACAGCATCAATTGCTCAGTAGAAACAGGCTTAATTCCTTGAAGAACATGAGCATGGTTATTGACCCAAGCAGGCCCCCATATGTACTGAATGAACGGGGTGCCATCATCTTTCATAACTGAACCATCTTCACCAATAAGCAAATAGATATCATCAAAGATTGCTTCATCAACATAATCCATCACAGATGTTGCACCATAATAAGGAATCGAACCTTGCTTCTGCTCTCGCTGCCTTTTTGATAGGGGAATTCTTTTTTTATCGAAGCACTCAGAAACCTTACCAATATTAGTTAATTCCCACCCATCAGGAATCAAGCCTAACTCAGATTCAACTAGCTTTTCGGGGAATAGCGAGGCAGTGGCAGCATCCATCCCCTCTGGCAGCTCGCCATTCATTTTGGCTTTAACTGGATCGAAATCGACAAACCACGATTTGAAGATAGCTTGTGCCATTTGTTCTAGGGTTTGGTTGGTTTGTGTATTTAGCGCCATTTTTGAGGCAATATCAGACAATGACTTCGCAACCATATCCTCATTGCCAATTCGAGGAATATTCAAGGCTTTTAATACAGGAATTCGAACATTACTAACTGTGGAACCTGTTCCTTCATTCCAAGCTATCTGCTGCTGGACGTAAGGAGATTGCAAAGCCCAAAATAGATATTGTCCATTTACATCAGATTTTGGACGTAATAATACCTGCCTCTGTCCTAAGCAGCACTTTAAGCCTTCCGGTATCATGCATACTTCACCCATCGGGGCTTCACGCGTAAATACGATATCACCTGCTTTTGGGGCTGCTCGTTTTATTCGTTTTTGATAATCTTCTTCGTTAGTAAAACTAGGAGCGGAAAGATCTAGAACACCATTTTTGATATTCTGATTTCGTAAGACAATAATCCCTTCATCAGTCCATTTTGGTGTTGAATGAGGACAGTCAACTACAAGTTCGCACAATGAATCTAGAGTCGCGGTTTCAAAGCTCATAACCCAACTCCACTAGGTTCTTCTTGATCTCAGCTTCTAGTGTTGCTGATTCTGCAAACTGTTCACTTAACTTACTGGTTAGAACAGTCATCTTTTCAGCAAATGGAACACCATCATCTAGTTCTTCAGCAGCACCAACGTATCGTCCCGGAGTGAGCACAAAATCGTGTTTCTTAATCTCTTCTAACGTTGCTGATTTACAGAAGCCTGCTTGGTCTTCGTAAGCGACACCATTTACTTCCGCACCCGTTTTCCATGCATGGTAAAGGTCAGCGACTTTCTGGATATCATCTTGGGTAAAATCTCGAAGCACACGGTCTTTCATATAGCCAAGGTTACGTGCATCAATAAACAACACTTCACCTTTACGATCACGTAGTTTTCGGCCTGATTTATCGGTACGGGCTTTCTTGTTTTTGGTTAAAAACCAGATACAAGCAGGGATCTGGGTGTTGGTAAACAGTTGTCCCGGAAGCGCAACCATACATTCAACCAAATCGTTCTCGACTAAGGCCGCACGAATTTCACCTTCGTTGTTGGTGGTTGAACTCATCGAGCCATTGGCAAGTAACAAGGCTTGAGAACCATCAGGAGCTAGGTGGTAAAGCATATGCTGCATCCACGCAAAGTTTGCGTTACCCGACGGTGGTGTGCCGTATACCCAGCGCGGATCATTATCATCGACACCCGTATTCCACTCTTTCATGTTGAAAGGAGGGTTAGCCATGATGAAGTCAGCACGCAAATCAGGATGTTGGTCATTGGTGTAGGTACTGGCAGGTTCCTTACCAAAATCATAATCCAACCCACGGATTGCCATGTTCATCGCTGCAAGCTGCCATGTGGTGTAGTTGTATTCCTGACCGTAAATAGAGATTCTTTGTTTTTGCGTGAGTGGGTCAATCTCTTTTTGGTTAGCGCGGCGCTCAATAAACTTCTCTGATTGCACAAAGAAACCGCCCGAACCCATTGCAGGGTCATACACACGGCCTTCAAACGGCTCAATCATCTCAACAATCAGCGAAACGATTGATGCAGGCGTGTAGAACTGACCGCCTTTCTTACCTTCAGCAAGAGCAAATTGGCCTAGGAAGTATTCGTAAATATGACCAAGAATATCTTTGCTGTTAAGCGACTTATGATTGAATGGGATGGTCGCGATGAGGTTAATCAGCTCATTAAGTTTTGACTGATCAATTTTTAGAGCGGCGTAGTGCTTGTTGAGTACACCTTTTAGCTTCTGGTTGTCGCGCTCAATCCCCTCCAATGCATTATCAATCAGGTGACCAACAGACGTGATTTTCTTCGTTTTACCATCAATAACCAAATCGGCACCACCAATAACCATCGGGCCATTGTCTTGCAGGAACTTCCAACGAGATTCTGTAGGCAACCAAAACACGTTTTTCTCTTTGTAGTAATCGCGCTGTTCCAGCTCAATCGCGATTTCTTGTTCAAGTTCTTCAGCCGTGTAACCTTCAGGATCGAGGAAGTACTCGTGATCAGGATTAGCAAAGTCTTGTTTTAGCTCTTCTTGGCGCAACATGAAGGCGTCAGACACGTATTTAACGAAAATTAAGCCAAGCACCGCATGTTTGTATTGAGAGGCATCGAGTGACGCACGGAGTTTGTCTGCGGCTGTCCAGAGCTTGCTTTCCAGCTCTTTGAGGAATAGTTGTTCTTGTTCGTTCATTGCTGATTTCTTGAATTCGAAAAATTTACCTTATGATACCAGTAACTAAGCAAACTTCCTTGAGTTCTGCCTTACTTAACAGTGATTTTTATGAAGTAAGGAGCACATTATGGCTGCTTGGAATAAAGGAAAAAGAGTTGGACAGAAGAAAGCGTTCAAATTGGAAGACATTTGGCGCATTCGAATTCGATTGGAGCTTGAGGAACGGTTATTTGAATTGGCGTTGTTTAACCTTGCCATCGATAGCAAACTCAGAGCATGTGACTTGCGTAACCTAAAGGTACAAGACGTTAGCCGCAGTGGTTGTGTGATGTCACGAGCTATTGTGAAGCAACAGAAAACCCATCAAGAAGTGCACTTCGAGATCACGCCTAAGACCCAACAAACCTTATCTCAATGGATTATTAAGAATTGTCTGACGCCAACCGACTACGTGTTCCCAAGCCCACGTCGTCAAGGTCAACCAATCTCTTACCATTACTACACGACTATGGTTAACAGATGGGTAACGGATATCGGTTTAGATAAATCTCAGTACGGCACACATTCGCTACGTCGCACCAAGGCTTCTTTGATCTACGCCAAAACCAAGAACTTACGTGCTATCCAGTTACTTCTTGGACATGCTAAGTTAGAAAGTACGATTGAATACCTTGGTGTTGAGATTGAAGATGCGCTAAGGATTTCGGAGAGTTGCGAGACGTAAGATTCAATGCCAACGGCTTAAGTTGTAAACATTAATGGCAGTTGTTTGTGTCCCCAACACTATATCTTTCATACAAATATAAGAAGTGCATTTATGACTACTCAGCACATTAAAGTTGGCAGTGTTCCCGATATTATTGAGCTAATGCCAAACCCCAATGAGCAAAGTGATTCTTATCCTTTTACCCTCTCAACGAATAGTACATGGGGAGAACAAGGTTCCGAAGTATCGATAGAGAAATTGCGTCAAAATATCGAGCCTTGGTTAACAGCTCTTTTTCAATCCGAACATTTAAATCTATTGATCGGTGCAGGTTTGAGTACGTCTATTCAAATGTCGGCAACAGGTGCGCCTCCTGCTGGAATGGGGTGGATCAGTGATCTAGCCGTCTGTCAAAGCGAAATAAATGCATTCGCTACAAAAGCTGCCACAGCGGCTGGTCGCGATAAAGGAAATATAGAAGATCAAATAAGAGCTATTAATGAACTTATCAAAGGGCTTGAAATTCTAACAGTGTTAAATAACCCACAACCTGAAAACCCTCCAGCTCCTTTTGTAGCCTATAGAGACCTAAAAGCTGATTTAGATGCAATTAAGGGGGAGTTGTCTCGATGTCTAGGTGAGTTTTCAAAATCTGTCAGTAACGGAGAACACTTAATTAAAAGTGCTGAACCAAAACGAAAAGAGGAAACTTTCAACTATCTTGTGAGCTTCTTAATGAGCTTTGCAAGTAGAACCGCTACACGCGATAGATTGCATATTTTTACAACGAACTACGACCGAATTATCGAGGTTGGTGCTGAACTTGCAGGTTTAAGACTCATAGATCGTTTTGTTGGAAGTATCGCTCCCGTTTTTAGATCCTCAAGATTAGAAGTTGATTATCACTATAACCCTCCGGGAATACGTGGTGAACCAAGATATTTGGAAGGAGTGGCTCGTTTTACCAAGCTTCACGGTTCTCTTGATTGGCACGAACAAGATGGTGCGATTAGGCGCTTTGGTTTACCTTTTGGAGCACGCTCTGTTGAACCGTTTTTAGAAGCAGAAGGTCACGAAAGCAATAGCTATGAACAACTAATGATTTACCCTAATTCAGTCAAAGACAGAGAAACCGCAGAGTACCCCTATGTAGAGCTATTTAGAGACTTAGCAGCAGCGACTAGCCGTCCAAACAGTACATTAGTCACGTATGGCTATAGCTTTGGTGATGAGCATATAAACCGAGTAATTGAAGATATGCTTACCGTTCCATCTACCCATCTCGTCATCATTGCTTTCGGTGACCCGCTCGGAAGAATTATGAACTTCATTAGTAAAAGTGGAAGAAAAGCTCAAATCACTTTACTAATGGGTGACCATTTAGGTGACCTCAAAACTTTGGTTGATAACTATCTACCTAAACCAGCCATAGATAAAGCATCAATAAAGATGGCCGAACTACTAAAGCAGCGAGGCTTTATCCAGTCAGAACACTCAGGTAATGCAACTACCACCGAGGTAACACTATGAGTTACTTGCCTATAGAAAGACTAGAGCAGCTACGAATCGGAACCGTTGGTTTTGTATCGCCTAGTGAAATTAGAGTTTCCTTAGAAATTGATTCTCCAGACTCAGTGTCTCTTCAAGGAGGTTCTCCTCGCAACTTTCCCCGGATAAATAGCTATGTACTGATAAACAGTGATGATGGGTTTCTCGTTGGTCAAGTTGAGTGGATCGCAGTAGAACACTCGCCATATCCAAAGAGAAGAGGCTTGCAAGATTTTGGCTTGATAGATCTACCTTTTCCACTAAAAAAGCTCAGTATCAACCCCGTTGGGACATTGAGAAGCGATAGAAAAAACGATGGCTTCAGATTCACTAGAGGAACAGATGCATTTCCTTCGGTTGGTGATTCAGTACTCCTACCTACTGATAAACAATTAAACTCAATAATCGAATCAGGTGAAAACAGAAGGGTTAAAATAGGAGATAGTCCTCTAGCTAACAATGCAGAAATAAAAATCGATCCCGATAGGCTTTTTGGGCGACATATAGCTGTTTTGGGCAATACGGGTAGTGGTAAGTCTTGTTCTGTGGCGGGGCTAATTCAATGGTCTTTGGACGCAGTTTTACAACAGGGAAAGACCCCAAATGCTCGATTCATAATACTTGATCCTAATGGGGAGTACAGCCGAGCATTTGGCCCAAAGTCAAAATACAAGGGTAAGTTATTACGCGTAGAAGCTAACTCTGATGATGGTGAGCTAGATCTTAAAGTACCATCATGGCTATGGAATAGTTCTGAGTGGGGAGCGTTCACTCAAGCAAGTTCAAAAGTTCAACTCCCATTGCTACGACGAGCTTTGAGGGCGATGAGAAATGATGTGTTGTCAGAAGATGACGTAACAATTCAAGCAAAACATTTTTGCGGAATACTTCTCGTTTCAATAAGGCAACTAGCAAGTCAAGGGCAGATATATGTGAATGCTGGCCCTGCCAAGGGCTTAGTTGAAAGTTTAACGTCATGGGAAAGTAGCCTTTTAACACTAAACGAAAAAATCGACAACCAACCTTTCGATAACCTAATAAGTACGATAAATGCGTATCTATCCTCCAGAAGAGGAATACAGTGGCCTGCTAAGCCTGATGTCGGTGATACAGACAGGTTGATTGCTGACTTAAAACAAGCTCATGTTGCACTTGGCGGCGATGAACAAGAACTTCTCCCGAAAAGTGAAGATACGCCTATTCGTTTTGAAGGTGATGACTTCGTAGCATATCTCGAAGCTTTAGCACAAGAAACAGGAACAGAGCAATTCGTGGAATTTCTTTTGACTCGAATTCGCACAATGTTAGGTGACACCCGAATTAGTGCCGTCACTAAAGATTCGGAGGAACCTATCAGTTTAACTAATTGGTTAGATACTTTTCTTGGGAAGGACACTCATGGTGCTATCACAGTTATCGACCTTTCACTCGTTCCAAATGAAATTATCCATCTTGTAACAGCAGTAATCTCTAGAGTGACTTTTGAAGCTCTTCAACGATACAGGAAAATGAATGGAAAACCATTACCGACAGTAATGGTTGCAGAGGAAGCCCATACATTTATCAAACGATACAAAGAAGAAAGTGAGAGTCAGTCAGTCTCTGATGTGTGCTGCAAAGTCTTTGAAAAGATCGCTCGCGAAGGGCGGAAATTTGGTTTAGGTCTAGTAGTATCATCCCAACGACCTTCTGAGCTATCTCCCACTGTTCTGTCTCAATGTAATACTTTTTTATTGCACAGAATTAGCAATGATAGAGACCAAGAACAAGTCCATAGGCTTGTTCCCGATAACATGAGGGGATTATTAAGAGAGCTACCATCACTACCATCACGACATGCAATTTTACTCGGATGGGCTTCTGAACTCCCCGTTTTAGTTCGAATGAAAGAACTTACTGAAGAACAAAGACCACAATCTGATGATCCAGACTTTTGGAACGTATGGTCTAACTCCACAACTGAGCCACGTGAAGTAAACTGGCAGCCAATCGTTGAAGAGTGGCAAAACCGAGATTAATTTATCTGTTAAAATAGCGCCAAAGATATGCCTTACAACACGAATTAAGGTTAACTAATCTAAGGCGCTTTTGTCCCGAAGCGACTTACCAATCCAATTAAAATTTCACTTTCACCGCATAACTATTATTAACGTCACATGAGTTATATTTGGGTAAATTGCGACTGATTGAAATCGCAAATTTGTTAGACGAAACCAATAATGGGGCAGGAGTTAGTTAGATCAATATATCTGTATCAATATATCTGTATCGTGCGATGACGTCCTGGCAAATCCACCTAACTGCAATCACCGCGACGAATCACGTAGGGCTCTTTAATTAGAATACTTAAACTCCAAATGATCGAGATAGTGATAGTTTAGCGAGTCTGTGAGATCTTGAAGTTGAACTCGTTGTTATGCACTTCTAAATACTTTTCGAATCGGTCACGATGCTGTTCACTGATCTCTTCAGAACAAAGCTCCTCACCACCTTGAATTCCCAAACCTTTTAACAGTGAAGTATCAAGGTTGGGTGATAACTTAGATATGTACTTCGAGCCCTTCTTTGTGAAGGTTAGCAGGTGCGCGTCAAAGAGTTTATCAATATGAGCACAGAGTAGAATACCATTTGCCCCATCAATCCTCTGCTCATCACTTTCGCATTTAGACCAAGGCACTATATGAGATGCAATTAATATCTCGCGCACCGGTGTAAGGGTTAACGCACAGCTCTCACCATTACCCCAAACGTTGATGACGTTTTGTCTAAATTGCCCTTGTCCAACACGAGAAAGTACTAAGCTTTCGCGCTCAGTCTTATTAGTAGTAGTACCGAATATACCATCGATGTCTTGTGCTACGTTGGGTAAAGGCATTTTAGAGTGCTTTGCTTTATGGTTACCAACCGCATAGTAATTACCGCCAACAATATCTAGAGACATGTCAGAGACTTCTTCAATATACTCTTTTATCTTGGCGCTGCCTGTATCTGCGTAACCGTCGTTATCTTCATCCCATATTATTGGGAATGTTCTTAATGAATAACCTTCATTTTCTACTAGTTTTATATACTCAAGAGCTTCGCCAAATGCATTAACCCTACGCCCTTCGTTATTGAACTCCCAGGCCATTGAAAAAATCAACGCTCTGTTTCCGTTTGTATTGACATCCCACGCACCAAAATATACTTCCTTTTTTTCGTGATTCACAAAGGCCCAGCCATACCGAGCGTTGCGATTAGTTGCGCCGTAGGATTCCATAAATTTTTTTCGTGACATTATCTACCTTACTTAGTAGTTAGTTTTTATTTGTGTAAATATAAATGTTTGATTAGGTTAATCGGTGTTAGTTCTTAACTTTTGACCAGTATTACTTTTTGCATATCAAAGTTAACAGAAAATCTATGCTCATACTTTGGTTCATCACTTGTTTCGGTGACAAGGCGTGGTTGCCGAGGTCAGCCCCAACACGTTTTAGGGCACTTATAAGTGTTACGAAGTGAATTTTAGAGTGACTTCCTGAAAAGCCAACTATTCGAAAGGTTTTGAACTTTACTGTCTACCGACAGTTGTTGATCACTGGCATAAAATATTGATCGATTGGGATGGAAGTTAAGGGGCAACTGTATTATTGAAAGTATTCAGCAAAGCATTACACCCCTTGTAACTCCTAGATAGATAATCGATTGACTCCCACTTCCTGTGTGCAATACTAGATGCATTAAACATTTTCAAAAAGTTTCACGTCATGAGCAAAAAGATAGCGGGAGTCAGCATCCCACCAGCAAAACCTACTGATTTCATGAAAGTAGTAGAACTAATCGGTCAGCTAGACCCAATTGAGTACGGGTTTGATAGCAGCGGTAATTACTTGCATTGGAATGACTTTCAGTACCGTTCAAAAGAGTTTAAACGCGACCAAAAGGGCTACGCTTGGCATGCCCTAAAAATCAGACGTGGCCTTAACGACATTTCGCTTGTTGATGAAAAGGGCAATCCGTTCCAGCTTAGTGCCGCCAGTCTCGACGCTAAGCTATTCCGCATCGATAAACAGCTCAAACTAGAAGATTTGCCGCTATCTGCTCAAGATAAAAAGGCACACCTAGTGAAAAGCGTGATCATGGAAGAAGCCATTAGCAGCGCTCAATTGGAGGGAGCGGCCACAACGCGCAAAGTGGCCAAGGAAATGCTTGAAACGGAACGTGAGCCTAAAGATGACTCCGAACGGATGATTATCAATAACTGGCGTTTGATTATGATGGCCGATGATCTTAAGGATGTAGAGCTCACACCAGAATTGATTAGCGGATTTAATGAAATAGCCACCGATGGCGTGTTAGAGAATGAGCACGTTGCTGGCCAATATAGAACGGATGCGGTCATGGTTAGAGACGTGGCCACTGGCGATATTGTTCACGAAGCACCCGAACATGAGCACGTTTTGAAGCTCATTGAGCAACTATGTGACTTCGCCAATACCGACCATACCACCAACACCAATTTTATTAACCCAATCGTTAAGGCTTGTATTCTGCACTTCATGATTGGCTACATTCACCCATTCATGGACGGCAACGGGAGAACGGCTAGGGCGCTTTTCTACTGGTTCATCCTTAAGCATGGTTATGAGAACTTTAAGTACGTCTCGATCTCTGCGCCACTTAAACTCGCGTCAACCAAGTACGTTAGAAGCTACGTTTACACCGAAACGGACGACAACGACTTAACGCACTTTGTGGACTACCAGTTAACGGTCATCATTAAGGCGATTGAGCGCTTTAACGAGTACATTAAATCTAAGATTGAAGATACGAGAGAGGTGCGCGATCTACTCGATGAATCCAATCTTAAGGATGTGTTGAAACTGCCGCACATTGTGATTCTGGCCAAGGGATTAGAAACAGCCGGACGTGTCTTTTCAGTTAAGGAAATTCAGTCTGATTTTGACGTGTCTCATACCTCTGCGCGCAAGTATCTTGAGAAGCTGGTGGAGCTGAAATTGCTGTTCAAATCAAAGGATGGCAACGAGAATACCTACATTGCACCAGCCGACTTGAAAGATAGGCTAACCAAAGCTTAAGAGCATCAAAAAAAGCCGCCAAACTGGCGGCCTTTTTGTAGGGAATAGAATAGGACTGGTTGGCGATTAGAAATCTACCCAGTTGTATTGCAGTGTGATAGCTGGCTTAACAAGTGCTGCTGAATCTTCTGTCGATAGGTCGATCACGTCTGAACGTACTTTTACGTGCTCCAAACGGAATCGATGCGAGGTTGCACCCTTACCCTTAGTTGATTCAGGCGTAGACTCGATAACGACAGTGACCATTTTCTTTTCACGAACGATCTCACGTAGCATTTCTAGCACTGTACCTGTGATCGTTTCTACGCACGTCACCGTGATTTCGCCTTTGTTCTCAAGCGCACCATTTTGGATGTAGCCCAAGCCCATTTGGCCAAAATCTTCTACGTCTGCACGACCCATTGCTGGAAACTGAGTAGAACGCACCAAAACGCTAAGATTAGGGTATTCTTCGATTTTCATCTCGAACTCTGTACCCATCATCTTTTCGCCAGCTTGGACGTTCTTAGTGAATTTCTGTTTTAAGAAATTCATATCGCCTTTTGCGTTAAATGCTCCGGCCATAATTACACCTATGCTATTGAAAGTGGTTCGGAATCTGTGACTGATTAATCATTTGCTTAGGAGCGGCGGTAATAGTTACCGTGTTGTAAGCGAAATTCCCGTCTCGCGTCTTAGGTGCGTTAATGTCATAACTCACCTCGCTAATACGCATGGGTAGATTGAGCGCTTTGCCAATCTTGAATCGCGCATCACTTGGAACACGGCCACCAAGGCCATCGGAACTGACTGGAACAGTATTTTGCAGCTCGGGACTTATCATCTGAGCCAGGTATTTAATGGGATCATTAACCTCTGATTTGGCATTGGTGAACGCGACAAATTTCAGCGTTGCTGTGATTTCTGGCGGTTCGTTTCCTTGCCAAACTTGCTGACTGTTCCATAGTGTTTTACTCGTCTTATCCGACACGGTTTGCGCGACTGAGGACGTTTTATCTAGGGCATTGATGTTACCCACGGAATCGCCCTCAAACGGCGCTTCCCATATCGCTCTAAAGGCAAGCTGACACTCATCAGTCATGTAACCAATGACCGTAACCTCTTGACCGCCTATGACTTGTGTAATGGCGCATTTATTGTGGATAGACACGCCATCATCATTAGGTACGCCGATAATTACAGCCATTGCTTTCCTTACTTGTCCATGCCGCGAGAATCGCGCATGCGGTTAGACTTTTTGCGAGCTGCTTTAGCCGATGAGCTGTGAGCTTTCGCGCGCGCTTTCTTAAGTGCTGCTTTTTGTGCTGCACTCATACGGCGCTTACGGCGATTCGTTTTGATGTAAGTTACCTTGCCATCACGGATCACTTTCTTAAGCGCTTCAAGCATCATGGATTCACGAACGGCGAACTCTGCAATCGCTTCGTCTGAGTCCACGTTGTCTAGGCCACGCTCTAGGGATTCAAAGATGCGATCTGCTGCTTCTGGATCTTCCAGTGCTTCTAGCATGTCGCCCTCTTTTGGCTGGCCAACTTGAGCAATGAACTCGCTAGCCGCTTCCTGTAGCGATTCGTATAGTGCTACTTGGCCATCGGTTAGCTCGGTATCGTCATCGCCACCAGCCATGCCAAATAGCATTGCGTCTAGGTTGTCGATTGAGCTGTCACCACCGTTAACCCACTGAACACAAGCCGCTGCTGCGTCTTGGCGAGCCATGATGGTTGATGCACGGTTGATTGACTCAAGAAGTTGGTCTTCTGTTACAGACTCAAAAAATGCAGTTTCAGTTTGTTCCTGCTCGGCCACTTGTGGCATCACAAATGGGCGAGCAAGAACAGAACCCTCAGAAAACATTGATTTCATTCTATTCTTGCTCTTTTGTTGATTAACGGATTAGTACAGGTTCACCAAGGATTCGACGCGCTGAGCCAGTTGGGCAGAACGACCAAGTGACTTTCCAGTAGTCGATTTCGACTTGCTTGATTTCCAGTGTCCAAGCGCTTTCGCCGTCTTGATTTGGATTACGAGGTGTCACTAGCGCACCAACGGCTTCATAGCCCTCTAGGATGCTGGCCATGCCGTCAGTTAGACCCTCAAGCGTTGCACCGTCAGGTTGGTGTTTTAGGCGATTACCTAGTGCGTAGAAGTCGCGTGAGATAGCGTCAGCAATAGACACGACTTGCTCAAAACGTAGGTAGTTTTCAGCCGCAGATGACGTTAGGGAGTCATCAATAAACAGGTTGCCGTTTTCGTCTGTGCCTAGTTTGTTTAGACGTGCCTTGTACATTTCTTGGTAGTTAGGCTCGCCAGCACCTTGGATTGGTTTTAGGCCAGTACGTTGGATAACAGCACGTTCAACACCTGCTGGTGTGTAGTGCCAACCGCCGACCGGAGAGGTCTTAGCAACGCCAAGCGCTTTAGCTGCAAAGCCGATACCCGAGCCGCCCCATACCGCCATGTTACCGTAGAAACGACACTTAGCTTGGTAAGGGATATGCACGAATGAAGCGCGATGGTTGTTGAAGTTCAGACCTTTTTTGAACTCCAATGCCGCTTCGTGCGTTAGGCGAGGATCAATATCGAAGTAGCCAGAAATGCGTTTGTCTTTACAGATTTGCGCTAGGTCAGTGATTACCGCTGTTTCGTAGCAGCCCAAACCACAAACGTAGTTGTAGCTGTAAACGGTAGTGCGTAGTGCTTTCACTGCTTTCTGGTAATCTTCAGCCGTAATGTCGCTAATATTGCCGTTGGTTGCGCCTGTGAATTTGGTTTGAGCAATTGCAGTAACTTCGCGTTTCGCTACTTCTGCATCGATACGACAAGTTAGGTACTGCGAACGTTCTTCAAGAACAGTCTCAATAAACGCAGCGCTACCCATTTGGTCTACTGCTGTAGGCTCTAGGGATACAACCCATTCTTCTAGCACTACAGAGCCACCAGCCGCCTGTTCTTCTGCTAGGGTAAGAGTGAACATGCCTGCGCCGTAAGTCGCTTCGTCTGCTTTCGCAAGCGTGATAGAGCGGTTGTCGGATTGAGCACCGTCTTTGATAGCGATCGCTAAAAATTCGCCATCTTCAAGTGACAGGTCAGCCGAGTAGTTGATCGCTTCATTTGTGATCGTTACTTCGTCTGCTGGTTTGGTTAACTTGATAGCTGGATAGGTAGCCGTTTTTGGTACGACACGAACCACAAGGCCATTACCGCCGCGCAAGGCTTCATCAAGAACGCGCATGCCGTCAGCCAATTTGCCAAGGCTTGAGTGGTAAGGCTTACCTAGCTTGTCTAGGAAGTTAGCCGCCGTTACCGGAATCACTTCGAACGGCTTACCTTTTTGAGACACAATCACACCGCCAAACACTAGCTGGTTAGAGCCAGTGCCTTGCTTAGTTGTCGAGTCAGCGTTAATTGGCGAAACCGCAACTTGTGAGACGTTATCCATTGAAAATTCAATCTTACTCATCTTCTGTCTCTTTCAGCGTTAGATCCTGTGCTGCAAGCTGGTCTACAATTTCTTGCAAACCCGCTTGAGCAATACCTTTCACCGCAATCACGTTGTCTTTCGTCATTTCGGTTAGTTGCTCAACCGTTGTCACACCGTGGTTAATCAGTGCTTTTTCAACGCTCGCGCTTAGCTCAAGTGCTGATAGCACTGTGCCTTTGTCGCTGGTGGCTGTGTCTGGTTTTGTTTGAACTTCTGGTAGAACCGTTGGCTCAAGGCGAACCGAAACAAGGCCGTTTGGGTAGGCCGCTTCCACTTCGTGTTTGAAGCGGTTCACGTTGAAAACTGAGAGAGGGAAATCTTTAGCCAGTGGTGGCATGAGGCGACCCTGTACCGTGATTTCCTTTGGTGTGTGGTTGGTGATTAAAACGAGCGTTTCTTTCATCGAATCCCCCAAGAGCGGCAGCCCGTAAGACTGCCGCTTACTTGCCTTATGCCGCTTCTGCTACAGGAGCTTCGTCGATAAGTTTCACGCGGTAGAAGTAGTCTTCTCCGTCGAATGGATGGATTTCGCCGTAGGCCAGTTCGTATAGGGTGTTAGACGCTACTAGACCTTTACCGATTGGATGCGTGTACATGGTTGCTGCGATTGCATCACCTGCTACGTAGCCCGCTTCTGAGTGAGAAGAACCGCGACCGTAACAAAGCATGTCGTTCGTACCGATCACTACCGGACACTCGAATACTTTCCACATGCCGAACAACTTACCTGCGTAGTGGATAGCGTTTTTCTGTTGGTAATTAGCCGGAGCTACGAAATATGGAGCACCAAGAGACTTAAGGATTGTTGACGCGCCAGTACCAGCAAAGATACCTGTCATGCCAGTTGTGCGAGTCGCTTGTAGGATCTTCGTAGAAACGTTTAGAAGAACTTCGTTTAGACGTTCACGATGTAGACGCCAATCTTCACCAGCCGCTACGTAGATATTGAATGTTTCTTCGCGCGTACAAGCAAAGTCCATATCTACTAGGTGGCGAGTCGCTTTTTCCGATGCCAATGTGTTGCGCATGTGGCTCATCTGTAGAGATTTCAGATCTTGGCCAAACTCGCGTTGCATTGTGAACATCGCTTGAATAGTGGCGTCTGCTGCGATTGCGTTTTGACGTGGGCGCAGTATACGAGAGTCCATATCATGGTCGATCGTTGGGATAAGGTCAGGGCGTCTTTCAATGTCTACTTCGAACTCGATGTGCAGAACCGTTCCTGCTGGTAGGGCTGATGTTGGAGTGACGGTAACTTTGCCTTTTGCATGGTCTATCTGACAGTTAATAACCATACCATTGTGAGTACCTGTCATTATTTGACTACCGTTGCTGTCTAGGTCGCGAGCCACACGTTTATGGTTAATAAATAGGGAAACAGATGTCTTCGTGAATGGGATTTCAAACTTGGTGTGTTGTAGGTCAGTCTTAGAGTCAAAGACGTGAGTTGTCTTAGTGCCGTCTGGTTGCTGTTCAGAGACAAACTTGTAGCGCTGACGCATAGACGAGTATTGGCCAACCGTTGCTTGGTCGATTTCAGTACCCGCTGCGAAGTCACCGAAGTTTGAACCAGTGCGGCGGTACACTTTGAAGATCTCAACTTCGTTAGCACCCGCAGGGATCATCGTTACAGCGTCAAGTGTTGCTGTCTCAAGAAGAACTGGAAGCACTAGGCCAACCATCTTCGCACGGATTTCAACACCCTCAGATGTTGATAGAGATTGACCGATCGACTCAAGCATCATTGCGCCTGTTGAGCCATCACGCTTAGCACCCTCTAGCATCATCATGTTACGCATAGTTGCGTGAGCTGATGCCATTAGTTCATCGCTAGGTAGGTGGCCGTAAGTATTTTCGTATTCACGCACCGCAGACTGCATGCCTGATACGATGCTAACCGCTGTTTCTTGAGGCACTGACTCGAACATAGGCTCATTCGCAATGGCTGACAAAATAGCCGCGCCACGAGAATTGTCGTCAGTTAGAAATATGCCTGTTTGTGAATCGAATTGGGATTCGACACACAGATTGTGCATTGCTTGAGCGCCTAAATGAATCGCCTCAATGCGTTTGTTGAAGTTAGAACGTTTATCTGCCATGTAAATAAACCTTAGCTATTAGTTGAGAGTGTTCGGAATAGTTAAGCCGCAGAAAAGCGGTAAAAATTCGCTCAATTTCGGATAGTAATTAAGATTTATTGCGAAAAAAACAGGGGTAAAATTTCGTTTAACTTATTGTTATATAATGAATCTATTTCTTTTTGTGCGCTTTTGTGGGAATGGTAACGACAGGGGATTTCTATGTCGTTGATCGTGTGTTTTTGTTGAGAGAAAAGGGGATAGGAAAGGGCATCTAAAAAAAATTTAAAAAATTTTCAGTTGTTATAGGGTTCCTGCCAAAAAGCCGAACACGTTGCTTAGTAGCTCTTGTGTGTCAGTCTCTAAGCTTGGAAGCTCAACCCCATAGAAAACGGCCAAAAAGTCACGAACAATGAGTTGATAAACGACCACCAGCGCGATGCTCCACATCATAGCGGCGCGTCCAGTACGTACCAATGTGTTAGAGCTGGCCGCTTCAAGCTCTGCCAGTTTGTAGGCAAACTCTTTGCGTTCTTCGTCACTGGTAAACACACGATCACCAAACTCGGTCAGTTCGTGGATAATGCCACCTACTTTCTCGCTGGTGGCGCTCTTAAATAGACTACTTGTAAACACTTTTGCTAGTCCCATCATTAGTTGCTCTCTTTAATGTGTTCTGCGAACGCTTCTGCCAGTGCTACGGCTAGCTTTTCGCGCAGTTCCAATCCCTTTTGTAACGACTCGTCGTTAGACAAAAAGAACGGCTCCAAAATCACGGCTGGCATTTTGGTTTTCATCAAGAAACGCCAACCGCGAGTATCAGTACCAGTGTTCGAGATAGGCTTAAGGCCACGATCACGCTGTCCGATAAGTCCAGCCACCGCTTTTTGTAGGCGCTGAGCAAGTGCTTGACTCTTGTCCGACTTATGCCAATGCAATGTCTCTGAGCCTTGAACTGACTTATTGGCCACGCTGTTACAATGTAACTCGATGGCATAGTCAGCGCCCGATTCGTTCACATCACCGATCATCCGTGAGTAGGTGTCTCGATACATGATCACTGGAAGAATGTCTCGCTTATGTAGCTCGGCGGCCAATAAGCTGGCTAGGGGATGATTATAGCCATACTCATTCATTCCGAATGTTTCATTGTAAGCGCCGCCATCTTTACAACTATGGCCAACAACAATACAGACTTTTTTCATTTTATAAATTTCCAAACTTAGCTTAACTAATATGCACTTAAGTATTGACTATATTCGGAATAGGAAATATATTTGCTTTACCAGATCGGCATCCCAATCGACTGGTGTCAACTAACGTTGAAACTTCATTTTTAACCTTTGTAATAGCTTCTTGCGCCGCGAACACTTACCTCGCGGCTTTTTTTTGCCTGCAATTCAGAAAAAAACCAGCGCGAACGCTGGCTTTGCTTGGATTATGGTCGGTTTTGAACGGGGTCTATCTTGTTTGATTTGAAGTAATCAAGAACAGGATTAACTCGATAGGGTTCTACGTGGAAGCTGGCCATCACCTGATCTTTACGCATCAAGTAAAACTGATTTCCGCTGTATCGTACCGCATCAAATATCACGTTCATTCGGCATCCATCGTATATGTACTCGCCATCGACGCTAAGGCTTTTGCGTACCACAAAGGATAGGCGCGCCTTGGTCGCTTTAAGCTCGTTACGGACTTTAACTAAGTTAATCGTCAGTACGATAAGAAGCGACAATAATCCGCATAACTCGTATGCGTTAAGGTTAATTGAATAGCTCATATTGTTAAATATTTGGTACGAATAGGAAATTTACAAAATACCAAAACATTTTACAGGATAAATACCTCTATTGTCGCATCTTTGATGCTCGTTTTTTTCGTCTGGTTGCTACAAATGGTAAATGAAATCGCCTTAGTGAAGTAGCCTAACGCTAAGGTGCGTTCCTCTTTCGACGCAATGATCATTGCGTCAATCACCGTGCTTGAGCTGGTCACGCCACCAGCAAGGGGAGCCATGATCTCGTTTAGCGCATTCGCTTGGCTTTCTAGTTCCGGCGGCAAGTCTGGTGGCGGTAAGGTTGCACCGTTATCTGACTCACTGCCGCTTGTTGGTGGCGTTAATGCAGTATTGATTTGCGCCATAAGAGATACGGCTGCATCCACATGGCCGGAAAGACCATTGATCACTGCCTCAAGCGCTTTCAGTTCTTCCTTGCTGGTAATTGGCAAGATACTCGGAGCGGGTACGTTGTCCTCTGTACCATCAACCTTGTGTTTGATGTTCACACCAATAGACACTTGTTCGAGGTCGGTTGGATCGGTGATCAACACTAGGTGCTCATTCCATTGCGTTAACGTGGCCACCGTTGCGCTCACTGAGTCATTCAAACCCTTAAGCGTTACCACTAACTGCGATGCGCCTTGGTAGTCTTCAATATCCTCGCTCACGCAGTCTGATAGCTTCCCTGACAAGCTTTCACACTTCACCTTAAGGGATTTGCCTCGGGTAAGGTTCTCCGCTTCCTTAAGGCCGCCTACGTCTAAAAACTGGCGAAACTGTTCGATTTGCTCTTGTGTGTCTAACATCAAATTGCCTCAATCAATCGTCAACAAGTCGTTACCGTTTACCAGCGTAGCGCCACACCCAAGGGCATCGCCTACCACGGCGACCGGAACGCCATTAACAGTAAGTTTTGAACTACCAGTAATAACGCCTACGTGCGGCGGGTTATCTGGTTTTACGTGCATGACGGATATATCACCCGTACCTAATACATTGATTCCATTCACGGTCAGTAGTGGCTGGCCAGAAACAAAAACACCTGGACTAAAGCCACCATGACCACTATCCACACTCCCTACAATTCCTACGGCTGGCATAGTGCATTACCCTAATGTAAATGGAGCTGCGGCAGCCTTAACAGCGAACTGACCACCAGCATCGATATTGACGTTACCACTCGCTTTAATGGTCACTTCATTGCCCTCTAGGGTGGCTTTACCGGAGGCTTTTACGGTTGCATTACCACCCGCTTCGATGTTCGCATCGCCTTTCACTTTGATAGTTAGTGCGCCTCCGATTTGCTCCAATGTGTTCCCTGTTGAGCTGCGAAACGCATTGCCCTCGACGTGGATAACACATTGGCCATCTGGTGTGATTTCAATGGCCGTGCCGCTTTGGGTATGCGTTATTGAGTAGCCGCCTTGATGCGTGATGAGCTCGCGCAAACCAAATCGCACAAAGAGCGCATCTTTGCGGTCATAGGCTGGTGGCTCGGGTTCACCCTCGGCTCGTTTAGGCTGATAGGCTTCTCCGTTCACCTCGCTTGGTAGGTACGACTCATAGTTAGGCGCGTAGTAAAGCGATCCGGTAATACGGGGATAACGGGTATCGCCATTACGAGGAAAATCCACCCAAACCAGATCCCCTTTTTCCACTGGCACTGCATGGCCACCACTCGGTTTTGCGCCCAATGGCAGTAGAAACTCGGCAAAAGGTAAATCCTTATCGGGGATTGCATCCCAATAACCAAGCAAGCGAACGGATACCATGTACAAGCCTTTCGGATGGACGGTATTTACCACTTCGGCCTGATAGCTACCAAACAAGCGGTTAGTGACGTTGGTGCGTGTTCTGTTCTCTGACGAATCGCTCATAGGTTGCGTACTCCCAACTCGATACGACACTGATACCGGTTCCCACGTTGGCAATGGGCGACACGGTTCATAATTTGTTTCTCTGGCATGGACTCATCCAGCTCGGTAGCGGGTAGCCGTTTATGGAATAACACTGAGCACACTGAAAGAGGCGTAAAGGCGGTATTTCCGGTGAGCTCCACATCCAAAATAGGGATGATGGCCATGTGTTGATTATTCAGCGCCTTGGCTTGTGGAACGCTGACCATGACCATAGCGCCCGAACGTTGGCCACCTTGGAAGCCCTCGACGGTATCCCACGAGGCATAGTTACGGTTAAGAACGCGCTCAAACAGGGCTTCCTCTCCGATAATGGAGTAGTTCGCAATGCTGTGCTCTGCTTCCTCTGGATTCGACTGTTCCAGCTTGAATTGCTCGCTCATATCCATGTTCTTGAGCGACTTAAAGTGCATAACACCACGGCAGATAAACGCCACTGAGCCGTAATCTCTGGCCATTGTTCGAATTAAGCGAGACTTAGTACCACCAGCATTTAAATGGTACGTAGCGCCACGCTCAAAGCTGTCACATTCGATTTTTAGCTCGGGTAACAGCTCGGCCAGAATGTCTTTAGGCTGCATTTCAACAAAGAATCGAGGCGTTGTGACTGGCTCTTTAAGTAGGTGCGCATCCTTTTGGAATGCTTGAACGGTAAGCATACCGTCAGCGCTGGTGGACTTGGCCACAATGAATTTTTCAATCCAAACCTGATCGCCTCGCTCGTTCACATCGGCCATCGTGACCTCGATCTCTGAACCGCGCTTAATCCCGTAGTCATCCCGATAAACGGCAGCCTGATCCATGATTTCCATAACTAGCTTGTTGCCGTCCATCGAAGCACACTCAATGTAGGTAAACGAATGAATGTGCTCGATAGGGATGTCATTTTCGTTGGTGACAACTTTTTGGGCGAGAAAGTATTCTTTATTACTCAATGACTCGGCCTCCCATAGCAATCGCGCCCTGACGGACAGTGATCGACTCGGCCTCATAAACCTCTGCAATCACTTCAAAAGAGATTGAGGAAGCAAACAGGCGAGTATTTTCATGGTCTACTTCGGCGGGTTCGGTCATCGCATCTTTACGGCCACGTATCTCGATGCTGATTTCCATTTCAGTACCCGCGAGCATGGTTTTCGCTCTGAATACATGCTTACGCTTGCCCTTGGTATGACGTAGCCAAACCATTAAACCTAGCGCTAGGCGGCTAAGGGTAGACTGGTTCCAAGCTAGGGCATTAATGCGGTAGGTAAGCGCGACAAAGGACTTATTAATCACGGCATAAGGCTGGCCTTGTTCATTGGCCAGTTCGCCATAGTCAGCAATATCGACGTACTCCGCGCCATCAACAAACCCAATCACCGGATCGCGCGTGATATAGCAAACAGGCAAAAGCTCATTACGGTTTGCTTTCACCTTGCCGCCTAATTTGGCTGTTAACTTAGATAGGAATGACACTGGATCGGTAAAGTTGCCATAATAAATCTTTCTCGACTTATCACGGCCAACAAAGCGAGAAAACTCACTGTTCTCTCGCCGTTTAGTGTCAGTCACAAGTAAAGAATCAAGCACGTTCTGGAAAAAGGCAGCCACCGCACGGTCAATGTCGGTTAACTCTGTGTGTTCCACCTTGCCATCGAATGTCACTACATCGCATGGGATTTCAAAGAACGTCTCATCCAGTTGCATGATTAGTCCTCCAAATCGTCCAGCTCGTAATACTTACGGCCTTTAACGATAGTGATGCACTTATCGCTTCGGTGTAAGGTCACATCGAACTTGTGGAAGTTGCTCGTTAGGATAGGTAGGTAAGCCGATACAGGCTCATTGCGTTGGTAGCCGTCTCGCGTTTTACGGCCTTTACCGGAACGGTTGCCCTCATAGATTTGGATGACCGCGCAATCAAAATCAATCTTGGCCATGTCTGCGATCGCTGCATCAAGATCTTTGTACATGTTAAGTACGTTCGCACACAACATGACGCAAAAACGGCGCTTTGAGCTGTCAATTTCGGCAATATTGTTCACTACGCCTTTGGTTTTTGAGTTCGGGTCAAAGTGAGTGACCGTCATGCTCTGCTTGTGGTAGTTAGTAAGGTATTCTTCTGTTAGGTCTGGAAACTTACCGCAACCAAAGTTAAGAATGTTGTTCGCGTATGACCAGTTAGGTGCAAGTTTTCTCAGGCGCTTTGCACTCACTGGAACTTGCTTTCGGCTAGTCTGTAATGTCATGCCCACTCCATGATTGGAGCGGCGCTTTAAGGATGGGGTGGAGTAGGGCTAATATTAACGTTAAAGCTCGATTACGTCACTGTCTTGTAACGTTTCTTTGGATTCTAGCTCAGGCGAACTTTATGGTAATGTTTATCTGTACAATTCAAGGTAATTAGGGGGCACAATTTGGTTAACTCATTACTGCCCCATTCTCATTTAGAACGAGCACTTTCCTCAGATTTTTAACTCACTATTTGACCAAATTTCTTTAATGATTCAATGTAATTATGGTTGAATATTGAAGTGAGTTGGGATGTCATCACTGGCTTTGTGGCAGTACACACTACTTAATGGAGCTAATTTGTAAACGAAAGTAAGGGGGCTTTTATGACCAATAAACATCAAGGATCATGTCTTTGTGGTAGAGTGAAATATGAGCTTTCTGGTGATTTCCAGTCTTTCTTTTTGTGTCACTGTATTCGTTGTCAAAAGGATACCGGTTCTGCTCATGCTGCTAATCTATTTGCTAAAGCGAGCACGTTAACTTGGTTGAAAGGTGAAAGTGACGTTACAACCTACCAGCATCCAAACTCAATGCATGCAAAAAGCTTTTGCCAAATATGTGGGTCTGCACTTCCCACAATAGCTGAAAGTATTAACAGTGTAGTGGTTCCTGCGGGTAGTCTAGATAGCATAATTTCAATTGAGCCTACCGCTAAAATCTTTGTTGGTAGTAGTGCAAACTGGTCTAGGAATTTAGATAATCTGCCTAGCTATGAAGAACTTCCGGGGCAAGTTAAGAACTAGACACATAAATATACCTGCCACGTTACAACTCAAACGGTTTAGGGGCTTCTCAGCGTAATCCTAGCTAACAAACTCCTGCCCCAAAATGCGTTACATATTGAAGTGTGAACCAAAATAATCAGCTGATTTTTCAATACAAAAAGTAATGGGTAAAGTAACAAGCAAGAGCTGCCTCCTTTGATTCCTTATAGTGCTCTGATATATATGAAGATTATGCAATTACTTGCCAACCACACCGCACAAAAAGTACCATCACAACGACTAACAAAGAAGAGAAAACAATGTTAAAGAGAATGTTCGGTTGGCTAGCTCTTAACCCTAAAACAGGCTTGGAGCGACAGCCTTTGTTTTGGATATGTATTTTTATGCCCATAGCCTTTGCATTGGGGTTAGGTACACCTGTTTGGGTTGACTACGATCTGGCTTTCACTGCGGCAGCTTATTCGACATTTCTTGAAATAAGTAAGCTACCACTTGGTATTACATCATTAGCAATCCCATTGGCAGTACTAATTGGTAAACTACATGGAGCGAAACAAGCGGCAGAACAGCTTTTGAATACACAAAAACAGATAAACAATGCAGAAAAAGATAACCGAACGAAGTTGTATCTCGCACACTATCAACACTTCGTCGATCACTTTAATACGCAAGTTTTATTCACAAAGTCATACGATTCATCAGGAGAAAAACCATGGACAATATCAATTGATAGAAAGGTACTCTACCAAAACCTATACCCACATAATGGCCTGATAGCAGGAGTAAGCAAAGGTGACACCAGAGTAGTAAATGATGCTCTCCTGTCTTGCTCAGACATCATAAAACACTGTTCAGACTTGGTTGAATTGAGTAGGTGTGACCAAGACGTCAGCAACGCAGAAAAATTTTTTGCTGCGATTGATAGTGATTTAAGAATGTTGGAGGACTTCTTGAGTTTGCAATTCAGTGCAGAAGGGCTGCGAGATGAGAGCCAAACTTGGCTACAGTTCATGGCTGCAACTGTCAAAACTACCGCCACTATACTTTCATCAATCAAATCATTCGATAATTCATTTTGCTCAAATGACCTAACAAATGATGTGGAGTTTGGAGTGAAGGTGATTGGTTTTGATAAGATGTTGAATCAATTGGATGATTTGGAAGAGGTTGCTGCCAATGAGTTTATCTCTTCATTAGAGAATAAAGGAATAGACTTTACTCACTTAGTCACATTTCAAACTACTTAATTGATGGTCTGTTATTGTTCTAATTAATCTTTATTGAAGGATGTGCTCTTAGACAGCAGGTTCATGCCCCATTCCGTATTTGAACCGATTGGCTAACTCAATGTGTAAAAGCTTAATTTGACTTACATTTAGTAATTCCAATAATGGGGAAGTAAAGTCAGGTCACACGCTTATTGATATGGCTAAATTCAGTGTGCCACTACATTAGTTAGATGGTATGCAGCACAAAGTCCAGTGATTAGGGTTTGGTAGTATGGAAACGGCAGTGAATAACAAACGTTTGATTGAGTTACCGTCTGTTAGGTGGGTTACTGCAACTTTACTTTTACTTGGCATCATAAGTGCCATTGTAATTGCTTTGAATTCTAACCTTGTTTGGAACTTAAGTTATGAAGGCTTTAACTTCTTTGTAAGAGCTTTTTCAGTACCTATCACAATCATCACATCTATTCTCCCAATTGTGGGTTTTATTGCCGTCAATCACAGATCGGAACAGACTAAGCAACAGATTGAATTAGCTAATGCACAGATTTTAGTTGCTCAAAATCAAAATAATTTTTCTAACTATTATAAGCACATAGAGGAGTTTGAGAAGTATGTCGCTCATCTTTATGAACCACTGAACTCTATCAATGCTAGGAGGATTCATTTTTATTTGTTTCCAAATGCTAAATTAGGCGACTTTAATCCGGTAACTCTAGAGGTTATGGATTTCAAAGATAAAATGCGCGCAATAGCAGAAAATGCACTTGAGTTTATCAAAGATGGTGAGAAAAAAAGCGACCTAAAATTTGCAAACTCATGCTCATATCTTCAGCAGGAAATTTGGCACTATGGTTCTGATATGGGAGAGAAAACTGAGAACAGTGTCTTGGTGGTTACGGCTACTGATAACGCCCCTCAAATAAAGGTACTCAAGGGCTTGAAATCCTTACACACCACTGTAAATGGCTTCAGAAAACTATGTGCCTTCGAGAATCCACAAACGAGATGTGATATTGAGGATGTTCTATTAGCATTGCATCTAAGAGATAAGAGTCACGAAAATCAGCAATTATTGATTGACGACCTAAACAAAATCATCAGACACTGTAGTTAAACGGTTTAAGGCTTGAGAGCTGAACATCTAAATTATTATTCAATAACAATAACTTATACCTAGCGCCCCAAACCGTTTTTGCCCCAAAAATCGCTTAAACCTTTTACTCATTCACATCTTGTTCATGAGTTTTTCCTAAGAAAAACTTATCTAATTCTTCTGGGGAACTTAGTCATCTGTTTGATGCTACCTTGGCCGAATTTTTGTTGGGATTTTGTTTCTAAACGCATTTCATGTGCACTCGGATTTATATTGACTTTACTTTATACTAGGTTTTTACGAGTAAGCGCCATGTTAGCAAGTATTAATAACGCTAAATTGTCTGAAACCGACATCATTATAATATTTATACTTCCCGCGATTTAAGGTGTTGTTTGGATTGTATGCCTCAAATTCGCAAAGGAGTTAAGCAAAGTGATGTAAAAGTGATTGTTCTAGGTCAGGCTGCTACTCGTAAAAGTTTAATCTGCTGCTAATCCCGTGAGAGACATACTTTGAGTAAAATTAATAAGTGCGACCTTATAAAAGAGTTTAACTATGAAATCCGTTACTTTGACCCAAGAAACTATAAATACGATTTTAAAGCTGAGAAGGGTTATATAAACATTATTTCTAAATTTATCAATGAAGCATTCTTCGAGGCACTGCTAAATTTAGATGTTAAACAGGAAGAGCTGGACACTTTTTTCAATAAATACCATTCTTCTGTTCTTGAAGAAACCAATGTAACTGAAAAACTCAGTAAGAAGTGTGAGACATTCATTGAAAAAAATACCTGTTGGTTAGGCTTCACGATAGAAGAGTTTGAAGACGATAAGCCACCACTCGTTGATGGCAAAGTACCTGAGTTCGACACATATGCACCAACCCTAGAGCTGGAAGATAGTAATAAAGAAGATAGGTCGATTAACCGTTTTTATTTCTATATGGTTCAGCAGATTGAAAAGGGAAACTATGTTGATATTGAGGGTAATATCTCATATCTGCATCGATACCGAGAATTTAAATTTGATGAGTCGTGTCACACAGAAGAAGGGCGTGCTGAGATTCGTAAGCATTTTTTATTCATCACAGATCATTACCTTCATGACAAGGTAACTGGTTATTTCAACGGTGACTTGAATTCATTACTGCTAGTTGAACACAAATTCAAGGAATGGGTAGAGGTTAATGAACCTGCTACAATCTTATCTTATGGCGCTCATGCAATTGACCAACGTTTGGATATAATTAATCACATTGGTCTCGATTTTTGTATCAAGGAAATTATCCGTGGCTCATGTTTACGTAAAAACGATGTCATTCAAGGTAATGAAGGTGCATTTACTGATATCGCATTGAGATTAATGAAAGAGTATGGTGAAGAAAATGGAGGTTGGAAGAGGATTCTCTTTGAAGATTTCGGTGTAAAGAAGTCATCATTTCAACGTACAACTCTACCAAGTGGTTACCAAGCACCGTGGGTAGCTTATGAGTGGTCTAATGCTCTTTACAATAATGAGACAATCAAACAAATTGCACGAAATGCAGAGAATGTACTTCGTGATATCCTTAAAATCCCCCGAATCGGCGAAGGCTGGGTAAGTGAAACTCAATTGTTCTTTTTAGTAAAAGATAGAGTAGGAACTGAGTGTATCCAACATGGTTCCCCATCGTTCTTAGGACGACAACATTATGATGTATGGCTACCTCGTTGGAGCGTAGCCATTGAGTTCCAAGGTGAGCAACACGATCGTCCTGTAGATTTCTTTGGCGGTGAAGAGGCATTTAAGAAGAACCAAGAGCGCGATGCACGAAAGCGTAAACTCTCTAAAGAAAATGGAGTGGTATTAATCGAAGTCCGGAAAGGATACGATGAAACAGAGCTTATCAATGAAATAATGAAAGTACGAACAGTGTGAAATTGATCAACTACTGAGGACAAGTTTAATCGCCTCCCCTTTCCTAAGCGTAACGCGAACGCCCCATGAACCCACGGGACGATATTGCTCATGTTTGAAGTTCCAAGGTAGGGCGCATAAATACTCCGATTTCCAACAACGCAATTTCGGTGAGAAGCAAGGCACTACGCAAAAAGGAGGCTCAATGAAATCGAAATCAGCTAGCTTATTCCATTTTACTCCCAAGATGGAATATCTAATTAGCATATTAAAAAATGGCTTTTATCCTCGGTTTTGTCTAGAAGACAGTCGATTAATGGATTGGTATGCTCAAGATTATCTTGCTTTCCCAATGGTTTGCTTTTGCGACATACCGTTATCAAAAATTAGTGAGCATACCGACTTTTATGGCTCATACGGCATTGGTTTAAAACGTAACTGGGGTAATGAGTGTGGTTTATCTCCCGTTATATACGCTTCTCCTAAAAGCCAAATTGTTGAGCTAGCTAGCTCCTTAGCTCATAGGATGCTAATTCTTGAACCACAGAGTGAACAAGCTGAAGAGGATGCAAAAAATTTATTATCTTTACTCAAACCAGTATCAGGTACGATGTTGATAGATGGTAAAAATGAGTCACGGGATTTTTACCAAGAAAATGAGTGGCGTTTTGTCCCCAAATCTCGTAATGCAATACCGAGTAGCCAATTTGAACAAAAGCGTGGTCATGCTAATGAAATGATGCTAGAGCATAAACTGAGCTTCGAGTTAAGTGATATTCAGTATATTTTTGTAAAATGCGAAAGCGAGATACCTGAATTGGCTGAATTTATAGCAGAAGAATTTTTAAGTGAAGGTAGAGCGAGCATTAGTGTACTCATAAGTAAAATTGTCGCACTTGATACCTTAATACCTGATGTTTAATTTGCATAACGAATAAGACTTCAAGATACTTTTTTTCATCAGAGGTGAGCGCATTAGAGCTAGATATCTAACGCGTTTATGTCCATCAACGTGTCAGCTTGCTCTTAGCTGGCACGAAAATGCCCCCAAACAATTCAGAGCAAAAGATCTTGCTCACTTCGAATCTAGTAATTTGCCCCTATCAAAAGTTATCCGAAGGAGTTTGGGTAACAGCATTTTTCTTAAATCATAAGGCATCATAAAATCTAATCTCTGTTAACTTTCATTAACCTATTGATTACACGTTGATGTGGTATTAAAAAGGTTACATGATAGGCGGCTAAAAGCCGCATAGAAAGCGTTATACGTTGGTGGAATATGTGGAATATCAAACAATTAAAGTTGCATCTAGAGACGAATAGTGAAATATCCGAAAAGAATGCCGATTACCTCGATTCTCTATCTCGTTGTATTGAAATTTTTGACTATCACAAAGAAGAAGCGTACTCAGTAATTGAGAAGTTTGATTCGTCAGATCTTAAGTTCGGATTGAAATTTGTTCTATCTACTGGAGACCAACGTGCTGAGCATGAATATTCGACATTGGTTGCTCAAGCTCACATACATGCAGCTCTTCAAAGTTCGAGAGCAATGTATGACATTTTCGCACAATTGCTGAATTCTTTGTTGGCTAAAGAGCCTATAGAAATTCATCGGTGCGATATTAGTAAAGTGTTCAAGTTGTTACCTGATGGGGCTTTAAAAAGTCAACTTGAGGCTACCTTGAATGGTTATGACTATTCTTATGTTAGTGGGTTTGTAAATACTATAAAACACCGTAACTTAGTCCAATGTGGAAGGCAGCTAGACTTTATAGAAAACCGCGCTTCGATACGGATAAAGTCGTTTTCATATTGTGGTGATACTTATGACCCAAAATGGGCTGTAGATGTTTTGCAATATGGACTCAATATAAGAAACAACATAGTTGAGTTAGGCAGGCTTTTAAGTCTTGAGTGCGGAGCTAACAACGTATAACAAAGCATTTAAGACGGATTCGCTACGCTTGGCGGCGTTATGTTTCACTTACGACTAGTGTTTGTTAAAGGGGGCTAGGTTATTAATATTAGGTATGTTATTGCATTTATTTCTAACGTAATTGCTATCGTGATTTCAGCTTACTGGTGCTTCGAAATGAACAGTGTGTCGGATTCTATTCACTATGAATCCGTCCTGAGTACTATCACTCTTTTAATAACTTTTGCAGGACTTAATTTTATAAATGATAGGCTTGGAAAGCCAACGGTTAAGCTAGCATTGAGAAATATATTAGTTTGTTCAACTTATGAACCGACAGTTAAAGCGGTCGCTTTGGATATTGTAAACCATTCAATAGTTAAAGTTTTTATAGGCCACATTCAGGTAGAGTACTACCGAGGCAAAGAAAAAGTATTAGCTAATATGCTTGTTGATGGCAGTAGTGGTCAGGCATTCGTTCGGCGACCTATAGAGCCCGGTGAAAAGTTCAGGTTTACTATTACGTTAGAGCAATTTGAGTTGTCACAGCCGAATTATGATAGTCGACATATTGGCCGTGTTATTGTTACGACAGAGACGGGGCATAGGTTTTATGTTGGTAAAAAACTTGTGCAACATGCGTTCAAGCAGCTAGAAACATAACAAACGCTTCAAGACGGATTCGCGACGCGTGGCATTTGGGGTTTGCGGTAACTTTAGTGATTTAGGTGGTGTGCGGAAACATCGTATTGCGTTGCTCACCAATTAAGCGGGCGTTAGCCAACATCTCGAGTTACCAGATAAATCAAGAGGAATCAGTTGATGTCTGAAATAGCAGACAAAATAAATTATTTTGCAATTCGCTCGTTTAGAGATACGGCAGATAGAGATTATATTAATGCTCGGATGGCTTTTCGTGCTGAGCTGTTGCCACAGTTTAGGTGGAGTGCTCTGCATGCATTAGAGAAATATGCTAAGTGTTTACTCATTCTCCAGCGTGTTCCGAAGTCTAACCAAGGCAGAATCCAACATGAAGTAATAAAGTCGATTAATCTACTTCCCAAAAAAGAAGAGTTAAAATTATCTAGAGAAGTAGCTTCTTTTCTATCTGATCTCGAAGAATATGGTGCAAGGTATCGCTACTTTGAGGTTTCTTGGTGGAGTAAAGGACATAAAGAATTACTTCTACTAGATCGTGCAGTAAACGAGATTAGGCGTTTTTGTCGATATGATCTGTATTCTTACAATTTATGCAACGAACTGATTTCTATGGACTCAAATCTATTACGCACAGAGAATGCTTCGGAAATCGAGGATGGCTATTTAGAAAAAGTTTTTGCTGATCAAGAAAGTTACTGCCGAGATGCATTGGTATGGAAGAATTCATATTTCTCTATAGATGAGCAAGATGATATCGATTGTTCAGCGCGGGAATATGGTTCAAACTCACCATTGTATTTATACCCTGAAATAGTCGATGAGGCGTCTAAATACTGCTTTGTTCCAAAAGAAATAATTAAACAATGCAAAGTTGGCTAACAAAGCGTTTAAGGTTTCAAAATACTTTTTCTAATCCAAATCTCGAACGTTAGAACCCATACTCTAACGTGCTTTTGTCCAAATAACGTTCAGAAAAAACTGTATGGTTCGATGGAGGAGTTACAAAAAGATCTGGACGAATGGATGGACTACAACAATCATCGTACTTATCAAGGAAAAATGTGCTGTGGCAGAATGCCAATAGAAACATTAGAGGATGGGAAATCAATCTGGGCTAAAAAGAATTTAGTCCAGACGTAATTTGACAGGTACTGAATGTCAGATCATGTCTGAACTATTACAGTTTAGTTGATCACTACAGTGCTAGCTGTTACTTTCCTTCTATTATTCCTGATTATGGTTTTTTTGTTGAAAACAATTCTGTCAATTATTGCCTTTGTCACTTCCTTATTTTCATCCGAACTCTTGGCCGCTGAAGTCGCTATAGGCATACAAGCCACAATGAATAGTATCGATATTCAAGAGTCCAAGGATAACGAAAAAACAATTGCCCGCATGACCAGCGACATAAAGTATTATCCGACGGTATCACTCCTGTCGGACGAATACTATTTTAGCAAAGATTCTAACGTTGGTGTTCAATTACAATTTGATTGGAGTATATTCAAAGTTGATAAGCAAGAAGTCGGCGGGAATGACACTGGCATTGATTTGGGAACATCCATATCGGGCTACGCCCTATCGGGTGTACCGGTCCTCTTTTACCACTTTAACCGGCACAACCGTAATGAATGGAATGTAAAGTTAGGAACAGGATTGGGACTTGGGTATTTAAAGCTCAAGGGGGATTATCAGATCACAGATGTGACACATCCCGATTACAGTAAGAAAAAACAAGTAAGCATGGATGGAGTAGGGCTTGCGGTCGGTGTCTACCTGGAAGCAAATAAAGGAAATCATGTTATCTCGGTTTACAACTTTAGTCCTGTTACCCAAAGTGGTAACTCACAATTGGAAGAATATAATTTTTTCTTATCTTATAAGTATCGCGTTAATATTGATGGCCTACTTTACCCCTGAACTGCTACAGTCAGACTGGGCACTTCATCAAGCGATATTTTGCTGTTCAGTGTCAACTGGGTTTAAGCACTCTGTCTTTTCGTCAGATTATAATCAACCGTAATGTACTCAAAGGCCGTTTACCTTGTCTCATATCTGAGCGGTTCGTATTGGATCGCTTCAACTTTGATCGAATGGAAGAAACTCTCAACATTAGCTGAACAGCTTGTTTTTTCTGCTGAGATGTTGTTATTTGGAATTTGGAATAGTCTGAGTATGAAAGTTCTCTTTATGCTCATGGTGCGGAGAGCTTTAAGCAATTTAATGAAGAACTGGGGGAGAAGAGTTTTCGTGAATGATTGAAATGGTTTTTTGAATACTCGGTGCGAGAATCCAAAAGTTCACGATAGTTCCATCAACAATTGTTCAGGATTTTCACGGTACTAAAGTACGCTTCATTACACGCTCTCAAGTGAGTGAGTTTGTTGCGGAAACAACATGCTAACAAACTTGTTTAAGAGCGATTCGCAATGTGTAGCATTTTTCGTTTGCTTTGGCTGTAGTGTGTACGGCACAGTATTTTAGGCTAGTGGTCTGCATTACTCACCACTTAATACGGCGTTATAAACCCGAATGCTCCACGTTTAGTAGACACTTTACTAAGTTAGATCTAGGGTCTACTTGAGAGGTGATTTACGGCTAAACAAATCGCAGCGCTCTTCTTTTCAACAAATATACACAGGGGTAGGGGAACTCAACGTTTTCATTATTGATCCACATACAAACTGTCCAAATTCCTATTAACAGGTGTGATAATAGTAGAAACTTAACCAACTAAGAATGTATGGTCGTCCACTCATCGGTTGAACTGCTATAATTTCCTTTAAAATCAGACAAATAAAGTCTAGTTTAATACTCGATTATTGTGCTCATATGTTGGATAGACTATCGCTAAGTAGCGCATGATGGTACACCAATTACTAGCTCTATTGACTTCTGCAATTCATTCTTTGCCTTTAAGTCAATAAGGTTCGTGTTGACTTGTTTATGCCTCTTTCAAAGTTAAAAACAGGCTTTATTGTTGTATCGAATATCTGTTTGCAATAATTACTCTAATGATATCATAGATTTTAATCTGACGTACCATTTTTTACTATGATTTTTCTGTTAAGTGATTGATTTAATAGACAATGAAATTTTAATCAAGAAATGCATATCTATTATGTACACATAGTGTATAGTATCTGAAGCTCAAACAGTGAGCTATTGATAATACATTTAGTTCAAGATCTTCTCAGTTTTTATTCGATTAAGTTCGTCATATCTATCCTGCGATACCTTTTTCTTCATTCCTTATTTAGTAGCTTTCTTTTTTATTAATTCAATGTATCGAGATATATTATGTCAAATAAAACAACTGGATCAGTAAAATGGTTTAATGAAACTAAAGGTTTTGGATTCATCACTCCAGATAACGGTGGTGCTGACCTTTTTGTTCATTTCAGATCAATTTCTGACGAAGGTTTCAAAACATTATCTGAAGGCCAAAAGGTTTCTTTTAATGTTGAACAAGGTAACAAAGGCCCACAAGCTGACAACGTTACTTTAGTATAAGAGTTATTTAAAAGATCTCTTCGTTAGTCGAGGTCTTTTTTGTTTAATTTTAATAATCAGCCCGATGACTCTAAAAACTAATCTAAAATAATATTGGTATTTGCTTGGTCTGCTACCAGAAAATAGGTAAACAATGATGTACTAAAAATCCATGTTCTTACTAGGTTAAATACCAGCTTCTTTGACCTCTATTTTCATTTTTTGAACTTGAAAATCAAAGATTCATACGTGAGGTTTTGGAGGCATTTTCGTACTCATATCAAAGAAGGAGGGTATCCTTTGAAAAAAACATCGATTAAGAGTAACTCAAGAGTGATGAAAAATAAAAGCTCTAGTACAAATGATAATTATAATAGTATTCATAAAATTAGAAAAAAAATTGAAGATATATTGTTAGAACGAGAAGAAAAAAAACTTTGGGATTTATAAGGTAAGTAGTTATATGAGAAAACCAGTAAGAAAGAAATCGATCAAAAAAACGCAGAAAAACAACTTCGAAGAACGATTTTCTATGATGGTAAAAGAATACCAAGAAGCTAAAGAAACGCTAGAATCTATGGAAGAAGGTTCAAAAGAATATATGGTTCAAAATAAGTTATGCGATAAATTATTTTCAAATGCTGAACGATACATTAATAAAAACTAACCATTTGAAATAGTTTCTTTTACTCTATATCAAATTTACCCAAACTTTTTCTAATAATAATTACGATCTATCTTACCTCATTTGGTATCGTGTCTTCAGTGTTACATTGTGTTGAACATAGAGTTGGCTTTGTTACTAATTTATAAAGAAGGGTTGTTGCCTCATCAGTGCAGGTTACTTAATCGGCGGGGTCTACCACGTTTGTCTTGCTTCCAGTTAGTTATTTAATAACCGGAGGTTAATGAGTGTAGTCGATCACAGCGTAGCTTCTTGATTGAGATCCATCAATTTAAATAACAAAGTCTTGCGATACTTACAATAATTAATAATGTGCTAATTTAACTAGTGCCGTTACTCACTTTTGTCTATTTTATGCTGACCTATGTAGTATCATCGTCTCTTTCATAGTCAGCATGGATAAGGTGCGAAATTTAGTTAACCATCAAAATAGGATTATATATGAGTAAGCTATCCAAACCGATACAAAAGCAGAAAAAACCTGTTCTTAATCCGAAAGGAAAAAGGGCTAAGGAACAAAAGAAGTGGGATAAGGAATGGTGATTGTGAGTTCAAGAAACCTTTCTGAACTTATAAATACGACACTCCTCATACATTCTGAAAAACTGAGTAACTTGGACAGAGATATGCTTTCAGGTTTACTCGATCAACTTAACCGTAAACAGGCTTTGACAGACAAACAAATTAAACTGTGTCAAAGGCTAATACGAAAAACTAATCAAGCCTGTGTATTTATTGATACATCTCAAACGAACTTTGATTGTTAGGCAATATCAGTTTTCAATGTTATCAAGCCAGCTTTCATCTAACGTTAATCGAGTTAGGACTTGATCCATTAAATCTTTGATTTCAATTTGGTCAGTCCCCTTTGGCGCATGATGCTCTGCCGAGCGTTTAGCGTTGGTTAGGTTTTTCATAAATATCGTTTCTTTATCTATCACGGTATGTTTCTCGTTGAAGTAAGTAACCAGGTAGGGTGGCATAGTGTTATTCCTTCTGTGGAGGAATGATGATATGAGGCTTTCAATATAGCATTTTTTCAGTGCTACTTCTTTGAGATAAGAAAAAGTGAGACTTTTCTAACATTTCTTATACTATCGGCTTAATAGCAACATAAAAAAGATGGCTAAATAGTTCTACTAATTATGGCAGTAGGTGACGAATATTTTCAAGGCAAGCGAGCACCTCTTGCTTATCATATGAAGTATCTGCTTTTTCACTTGTACTTTGTCTGACGACTAAATTGACGGGCAGCACCTCAGAGATTGTTCCCTCTGGTTTTTCCATTTGACTGAGCATTAATTTAACGGCTTTACGGCCCAACTTGTCGAAGTCTTGTTTGATCGTGGTTAAAGGCGGTGAAAAATATTGACTGTCCTGAATACCATCAAACCCAATGACAGAAACCGTCTTTGGCACATTGATGCCTGCTTCAGACAGAGCGCATAAAACACCGAGTGCCATTTGATCATTGGCGACTAGCACCGCATCAAAGTCTATACCTTTTAGAACAAGGTCTTTAATCGCTTTGTGGCCACTGGCTGCTTGCCAATCACCTTCATAACAAGCAACTTCTTTGGCTCCATGTTTTTGGAGTTGTGTTTGCCACGCGTCGTAACGAATTTTAGAGGCGGTCGATTCAGATGGGCCAGAAATACACACGAAGGAATCGCGTTTTTGTTCAATCAAATGTAATACCGCTAAGTTTGCTCCTGTATGATGATCACACCTAACATGATTGACAGGGGTCCCTTCAGGAACATCAATGAATACCAATGTTAGTTGACTGAACTGCTCAATCAGACACTGTGCGATGTCTTGATTTACGGGGGCGTTGATAATAATAGCATCGACTTGTTGTGCAATAAGCTCTCGAATCGCATCGCGAAATTCATCAATAGAGTTGTTTGCTAGCACGGTTAACGCTGTCCCGTAGCCCATCTCATGCGCTTGGTTACGAATTCCGTTGGCAATCAGAGCCACACCGTGCAGAGAGATATCCAAGGAAACAATACCGATGATCCGAGACTTAGCTCGACTCAGCATTTGTGCACCTTTGTTTGGTACATAGCCAAGCTTTTTTATCGCATCGTTGACTCGTTTTCGCGTTGCTTCCGCGACGTTATCTGCGCCATTGGTTACGCGGGATACGGTTTGAGTTGAGACCCCAGCTAACCGCGCAACATCTTTAAACGTGACTGCCACTGCATTCTCCTATCCAGATTTGCTATTCATTCTACCATATTCATTCAAATTTCCTCGTGATTAATGTCGTAAAAACATGAAAAAATGTTTGCGAAAACACAAGATCGACCACACAAAAAATACCTCTTTAACATGATTTGAGTCACATTTGTTAGGCTTTTTTGTCGTAATAAAGCTGAATGTGCGCATCATTATTTATAGATTAAATGTTTGCGAAAACAGAGAAGCAGAATGCAAAAATTTGTTCACTTAAAGTCTAAGAATCACAGCATGATCATTAAAGTGGATCGTGTTCCTGAAATCCTTCATTGGGGAGCGAAAATAGCTCAGATTGACCCTGATTTAATCCTCTCGACCGAGCGGCCTATTTCTCAGGCTCGTCTTGATGTCGACGTGCCGTTATCACTATGCCCAGAGCTTGGTAGTGGTCACTTTAATGCGCCTGGTATTGAAGGACACCGAAATGGCGATAATTGGGCGCCCGTGTTCATAACCAAATCTATTGAGCAAAATGATGGTAGTGCAACATTTATACTTCAAGACGACATCGCTGGGCTTGAGTTGGTCATTGAGCTGCACCTTGATTTCAATAGCGACGTGGTGCAAAAACGCATCTCAATAAAGAACATCGCGTCAAGCGAGTATTGTTTAGATAAGCTTTCTTCCACTTTACCATTACCTAATCATGCCAACGAATTAATGACATTTCACGGACGTTGGTGTCATGAATTTCAAACTCAACGCTTGCGCTTTGAACATGGTGGCTTTATGCAAGAAAACCGCCGTGGCCGAACCTCTCATGAAAATTTCCCTGGTCTGTTCGCTGGCACGAATGGCTTTGGCGAGCAATTGGGTCACGTATGGGGCTTTCATCTTGGTTGGAGTGGTAATCATCAACTGCGCGCTGATGTTCGTAGTGATGGTCGCCGCTTTGTTCAAGCCGGCGAGTTGTTACTCTCTGGTGAAAAGCGTTTAAAAAGTGGTGAGACATACCAGTCCCCGTGGCTTTACGCAACATACAGCAACTCGGGTTTGAACGGTATTTCACAACGATTCCATGAGTTTGTTCGCACCAATATTATCCAGTTTCCAAGCAGTAAACCCCGCCCGGTTCACTTAAACACATGGGAAGGTATCTATTTTGATCATAACCCTGAGTACATCATGCAGATGGCAACCGAAGCCGCTGAGATGGGGGTCGAGCGCTTCATTATTGATGATGGTTGGTTCGTTGGTCGTGATGGCGAACGTGCCGCGCTTGGTGACTGGTATTTGGATGAAACGAAGTACCCAAATGGTCTTGAACCAGTGATTGAGCACGTAAACAACAAAGGTATGGAATTTGGTCTTTGGGTTGAACCCGAGATGGTCAGCCAAGACTCAAATCTATATCGCCAACACCCCGATTGGGTGTTGAGTCTGCAAGGCTACCATCAGCCTTCAGGTCGTTGGCAATACGTGTTGGATTTGCAAAACAAAGATTGCTTCAACTACCTGTTTGATCGTTTGAATGACTTACTAACTCGCTACAACATTGGCTACCTAAAGTGGGATATGAACCGTGAACTGGTGCAGCCAGGTCATCAAGGTAAGCCAGCTGTACATGGTCAAACTAAAGCGCTTTATCGTCTGTTAGATGAACTTTATGCGGCACATCCTGAGGTCGAGATTGAGTCTTGTTCTTCAGGTGGTGGTCGTATTGATTTTGAAATCCTTAAACGCACTCATCGCTTCTGGGCTTCTGATTGTAACGATGCGCTAGAACGTCAAGCTATTCAGCGCGGTATGAGTTATTTCTTTCCGCCTGAAGTAATGGGTGCACACATTGGCCCTGCGGAATGTCATTCAACTAACCGTCGCCATGCCATCAATATGCGTGGAGTGACGGCGTTAAGTGGTCACATGGGCGTTGAACTCGATCCAGTAAAAGAGAGTGCTGAAGAAAAACAAGCCTTCGCCCATTATATTCAATTGCACAAACAGTATCGCGACTTGCTTCACTCTGGGCGTGCTTTCCGTATTGACCCAGCAGATCATAGCCAGAACATCTATGGTGTTGAAAACGGGAAAGAAATGCTGATTACGGTCTGCCAGTTGGCCATGCCAAATCACGCGCTACCATCTCCACTTCGGGTGAGTTGTGCGGATGAAAAGGCCAGTTACGAAATCAAGATTGTGGAAATGCCACAGACCAGTTTTCAATTGATGAAACAACGTCCGAAATGGCTAGACAAAACTCTGACTCTAAGTGGTGATAACTTAAAAGAAATAGGGGTGACACTCCCGATCCTCGATCCCGAATCAGCGCTTATTGTTCATCTTACAAAACGTTAAACCTCTACCTGCCTCCTCTAGCGACCAGTTTCAACTTACGTTGTTCCTGATAAAACACTCCTATACTCGCTAGAGGGGCACCCTACAACCAACAAGCAAGTTGAATTGCTTAACTTGTTAAGGAAACAAAATGTCTATTACAGTATTACTTTCGTTTTTGCTGTTTACGGGCTTTGTTGTGGTGTTCACTTACAGCAAAGTTAAAAATGATAAACACACCTCTCAAGATGGTTTCTTCCTTGGAGGACGAAGTTTGACGGGCGGACTGATTGCCAGCTCGCTAATTCTTACCAATTTGAGTGCAACCAGTTTTGTCGGTATGAGTGCTCAAGCCTACACCCACAATATGAGTGTGATGGGGTGGGAAGTTGCCTCTGGCGTTACTCTGGTTGTCATTGCGCTGCTGCTTGTACCGCGTTACCTCAAGCAAGGTATCACCACCATTCCAGATTTCTTAGAAAGCCGTTATGACATGTCGGTGAAGAAGTTCGTTACTTTGTTGTTCTTGTGTCAATACGTCATCAACATTCTTCCTACTACTCTTTACGCTGGCGCAGTGGTACTAGGCGAAATCTTCGATGTACAAGGTTTATTGGGTATTTCTGAATTTAGCTCCATCGCACTGATCTCTGCCACGATAGGTTTGTTAGGTTTCTTTTACGCTATTTATGGTGGTCTAAAAGCTGTCGTTATTGCTGATACCTTCAATGGTGTAGGATTGATTCTTGGTGGCCTAATGATCCCTGTATTTGGCCTGATGGCATTAGGCGGCGGTAACTTTATAGAAGGTTTGGACGTGTTGCTCACTGCCGCACCAGAGAAGCTGCAATCCGTAGGTAAAGAAACGGATCCACTGCCATTTTCTACTCTGTTCACGGGCCTATTATTGGTGAACTTGTATTATTGGGGCACCGACCAATCCATCATTCAGCGTGCGCTTGGCGCAAAGAACCTGAAAGAAGGTCAAAAGGGTGTCATTCTCGCAGGTGCAATTAAGGTTATCTCTCCATTATTCCTTATCATTCCCGGCATCATTGCCTTCCACATGTTTGGCTCTGATGCAGGTAATCCCGACACAATGTATACGCGCTTAGTGAATGAAGTGTTACCCAAGCCTCTTGTTGGCTTCTTTGTTGCGGTTATGTTTGGTGCCATATTAAGTACGTTTAATGGTGTGTTAAACAGTTCTACGACACTATTTGCATTGAACGTTTATAAGCCATTATTTGGTAAAGATAAGTCCGATGAAGAGTTAGTCGGTAAGGGGCGCCTATTCGGAGTCATCATTGCCATTATCTCTGTTTGTATTGCACCGTTTATCCTATATGCACCAGAAGGTTTATTCCAATATTTACAAATGGTTGCTGGCTTTTTCAGTGTGCCTATCTTCACCATTGTGTTCGTTGGTTACATTTCAAAACGTGTACCAGCTATTGCAGCCAAAGTTGCACTAACGATTTTTGTGAGCTCCTATGCTGCGATGCAATTGATCTTTGACACCCCAATCCACTTCTTACATCAATTAGCGATTTTATTTGTAGTTTGTACTTTACTGATGTTTGCGATTGGTTTTTTTGTGCCACGTGATACGGATTATGTGATGCCAGTTAATGAAAGCATCGATGTGACGCCATGGTCTTTCCGCTTTGAGGCGTCCGCAGTCATTCTCTATATGGTGTTGGGTGCATATGTAATGTTTTCGGACGTAGGTTTTGTTTCAAACGACCCAACGGTCATGCAAGTGTATGGTTTTTGCGGTGTTATCTTAATGCTTGGTGTGACCTTTAACTATTTATTGAAACGTAGGAAAAGCAAACAGGTAACCAAGCTGAATGATATGTACATGCCGTAATCAAACCACACTAATTATTTAATCATTAAAAACGGACAGCAAGTAGATAGATCGGTATGCCCGAATATGCGCATGATGCGGGTATACCTGATCTAGAGATTTTTACGTTGAAAGGTGGAAAAGTATTTATGGCAGTTCTTGTCACAGGCGGAATGGGGTATATCGGTAGTCACACATGTGTGCAGATGATCAAAGCTGGTATGGAACCAATCATCGTAGACAACCTATGTAATTCCAAAATAGAGGTATTAAATCGTATAGAGGCACTAACAGGGCAGCAACCAGCTTTCTATCAAGGCGACATTCGAGATGAAGACTTTTTAGACTCAGTATTTAATAAACATGATATTCAAGCTGTGATTCATTTTGCAGGTCTAAAAGCCGTTGGCGAATCCGTTATAAAACCATTGGAGTATTACGATAATAACGTTAATGGTTCATTGGTGTTGGTGCACAGTATGCGCAAAGCGGGTGTAAAAAGCATTGTATTTAGCTCATCTGCAACGGTTTATGGTGATCCTAAGGTTGTGCCTATTACGGAAGAGTCACCAACAGGTGCAACCACTAACCCTTATGGTCGCAGTAAATACATGGTGGAAGAGTGTTTGAGTGACCTGTTTCAAGCTGAACAGGATTGGAGTGTGACTTTGTTACGTTACTTCAACCCCGTTGGTGCACACCCGTCGGGCACCATGGGCGAAGATCCACAGGGGATCCCAAACAATTTAATGCCGTTCATCGCTCAAGTCGCGGTTGGTCGTCGAGAAAAATTGTCGGTATTCGGTAGCGACTACTCCACACCGGATGGCACTGGTGTTCGTGACTACATCCACGTAATGGATTTGGCTGACGGCCATATCGCAGCCCTGAAATCGGTCGGCGAAAAGGCCGGCTTGCACGTGTACAACTTAGGCACGGGCAAAGGTTCGAGCGTACTTGAAATGGTCGAAGCGTTCTCAACGGCATGTGGTCACCCAATCCCTTACGAGCTTTGTCCTCGTCGCCCTGGAGACATTGCAGAATGTTGGGCCAGTACGGAAAAAGCACAAAGAGAGCTCGGTTGGAAAGCTACCCGCAGCATTGCTGAAATGACGGCAGATACGTGGAATTGGCAATCGAGTAATCCTGACGGGTATTAATGTACTCGAAACTTCTTTTAAACAAATTGATGAGTTTGGTGTGTGCCAAATCGAAGACAGACTAAAAAAGATGAGCAAGTAATATGTCAAATGTTGAATTCAATCCAATAGATCACCCACATCGCCGTTACAATCCATTAACCGGGCAGTGGGTTTTGGTCTCTCCTCATCGTGCTAAACGTCCTTGGAGTGGGGCTGATGAGAAACCAGAGATTAACGAACAACCAAGCTACGATGAGAAGTGCTTCCTTTGTCCAACTAATGCGCGTATTTCAGGGGATGTTAACCCAGATTACCAAGGTACATACGTATTCCAAAATGATTTTGCAGCATTGGTGGTGGACTCACCAGATGCACCTAAGTCAGATAATCCGCTATTCAAATCTCAGGGTGTGCGTGGTTTGAGCCGCGTCATCTGTTTCTCGCCTGATCACAGCAAAACCTTACCGGAATTGCCAGTTGATAAAATTCGCGGCGTGATTGATACATGGAATGATCAAATCGAAGAGTTAGGCAAAGACTACATTTGGGTTCAAGCATTCGAAAATAAAGGCGAAACCATGGGTTGTTCTCAGCCTCACCCACACGGTCAAATCTGGGCGAACAGCTTCTTACCAAACGAAATTGAGCGCAAAGAGCGCAACTTAAAAGCGTATTACCAAGAACATGGCAGCAACTTGCTGGTGGACTACGTGCAAGCTGAACTTAAAGACGGTTCACGTACAGTGGTTGAAACTGAATATTGGATTGCCGTTGTACCGTACTGGGCTGCATGGCCGTTCGAAACCATGCTTCTTCCGAAAGTACACATACGCCGCATGAGTGAGCTAACCGATGAACAACGTGATGACCTTGCCGTTGCTATCAAAAAGCTGACGAGTCGCTACGACAATTTATTCCAATGTTCTTTTCCTTACTCGATGGGTTGGCACTATGCACCATTCTTTGAAGAAGGCACCGATATCAACCATTGGCAATTACATGCGCTGTTCTACCCACCATTACTTCGTAGTGCCACGGTTCGCAAGTTCATGGTGGGTTATGAAATGCTCGCAGAAAATCAACGAGACCTAACAGCGGAGCAGGCTGCACAACGTTTACGCGATTTAAGTGATGTGCATTATAAAGAGTCATAAACTCTCGAGAACTATTGATAGCGAACAAAATGGGGAGTACCACCTTGCGATGAAACATGAGGCTCAAAGTACTTCCCCAACACCAAATTTATATCTTAAGAGAACGCCACTTATGTCTGATTTAATCCAAAATGTTGAAAGCTCTTTTGAAGAATTGCTGGGCTATGCACCGAGCCATATTATTCAAGCTCCTGGCCGTGTAAACCTCATTGGTGAGCATACTGACTACAACGATGGTTTTGTGCTGCCATGCGCAATCAATTACCAAACGATAGTCGCTGCTGCGAAACGTGAAGACACTCTAGTACGTGTGGTATCCGTGGATTATGGTAATGCAATTGATGAGTTCGATATCAGTCAAGAGATTGTATTCCAATCTAACCAAATGTGGGCGAACTATATTCGCGGGGTGGTCAAAAGTCTTCTTTCTCGCGGTTACCAATTTACTGGAGCGGATATTGCGGTTAGTGGTAATGTTCCGCAAGGAGCAGGTTTAAGCTCATCGGCTGCATTGGAAGTGGTGATAGGGCAAACGTTTAAAGTACTGTTTAATCTGGAAATCAGCCAAGCAGAAATAGCCCTAAATGGTCAGCAAGCAGAGAACGAATTCGTTGGCTGTAACTGCGGTATCATGGACCAAATGATTTCGGCAGAAGGTCGTGAAAACCACGCCATATTATTGGATTGTCGTAGTTTAGAAACCGAGGCGGTCCCGATGCCAGAGGACATCGCGGTTGTGATAATCAACTCGAACAAAAAACGTGGCTTGGTAGACAGCGAATACAACACGCGCCGTAAGCAGTGTGAAGAAGCGGCACGCACCTTTGGTGTGGCAGCGTTACGTGATGTTACCATTGAGCAGTTTGACGAAAAAGTGTCTGAGCTGGATGACATGGTTGCGAAGCGAGCTCGCCACGTGATCACAGAAAATGACCGCACTGTTAAAGCGGCGCAAGCACTTCGTGCGCACGACATAAAGCGTATGGGCGAACTCATGGCGGAGTCACATGCGTCAATGCGTGATGACTTTGAAATCACAGTTAAAGAAATCGATACTTTAGTTGAAATTGTGAAAGATACGATTGGTGACCAAGGTGGTGTGCGAATGACTGGCGGTGGTTTTGGTGGTTGTGTTGTTGCTCTGGTTCCTATGCATTTAGTCGAAAATCTAAAACTCGCCGTTAAAAATAAATACGAATCTGCAACTGGCCTTAAGGAGGATATATACGTCTGTAGAGCAACCGATGGCGCTGGAGTCCTTAAAGGAAAATAAGCTACAGGGCTGTTCATCTTATTTGTATGCTCGCTCAAAAGCATATGGAATATGCTGACATAGCAGAAAGGAGACGAGTCAAGTAACTGAAATTGGACTTAGCTGATTTTTTTAGTTAGTCGTTTTTATTTTTACTCTGTTGTTTCTTAACCTTACATTTTCAAATGGCCTCAGGTGCTCCTAGAGGCCTTTTTTCTGAGCTTTAGGCTCGTATACTTTGATGCTCTCAAGGCTTTAGTATCCATAAAAATAATCAATCCTAATGGATATCTCTTGACCAG
Source organism: Vibrio sp. Vb1018 (assembly GCF_033338775.1). NCBI lineage: Bacteria > Pseudomonadati > Pseudomonadota > Gammaproteobacteria > Vibrionales > Vibrionaceae > Vibrio > Vibrio sp. Vb1018. Next base: position 31,069 of record NZ_JAWOTI010000020.1, on the reverse strand, counting down.
ATTTTGAAGATAGCCATATGAGGATATTTAATAACATAAAATTATAAAAGTATCTCATAGCCGAAGGTGTACCAATGTATAAGTCTTATGGCATCTCGAGTTATCTTTTAGCATAACAACAATAAGACTTGATCTTAACGCCTTTGTGACCAGGACTGAAGGCTGTTGCGGTATTGACACAGGAGCGATGTAACCGCTTGGTTTTATCCTTGGTGATGGACTCTTTTATGGCGGTTAAACTCACGGCTTATTTTCTTGCCCTATGAACTAAATAGGACTGCGTCTACTTATTTCCTTTCCCAACTCATTACAGAGTGGTGCGTTGTGCTGATGGCGGAAACTCATACGTAGTCTTTGTCATTAAGACATCTGCACAGCAATTCTTCTACTAATATGAATTTTCTTCATATTAAGAGTGAGAAAATATAACTTTCACTTACATCATATTGTGATTGAATTGCCATATGGATTTTAGCAGTATGGAAGTCTAAATGATGAATCTTACAATATTGGATGGGGGCATGGGGCGCGAGCTAAAACGCATAGGCGCACCGTTTTCTCAACCTCACTGGAGTGCCCAAGCACTTATCGAATCCCCACAACATGTTACGCAAGCGCATCAGGGTTTTATTGATGCAGGAGCACAAATCATTACCGTCAACAGCTATGCCTGTGTTCCGTTTCATCTAGGTGAAGATTTGTATGCCGAGCAGGGACGCGAGCTGGCAGAGAAAGCCGCGAAAATTGCTCGTGATGTCGTGACCGTGTCACAAAAAGAAGTGCTTGTTGCCGGCGCGATACCTCCTGCCTTTGGTTCTTATAGACCTGATTTATTTGAAGAAAAGCGTGCTTACGACATCAATGTGACTCTATTTGAAGCGCAAGAGCCACATGTAGACATTTGGTTGGCGGAAACCGTTGCAAGCCTTGGTGAAGCGCGAGTGATCAGCAAAGTTCTGTCTAAAAGCGACAAGCCAGTTTACATCTCGTTCACGTTAGAAGATGAAGTCAGCGAAGTCTCGCATCTGCGCTCTGGTGAGCTTGTCACTGACGCCGTTGAGGCGCTTCTTGATACTAATGCGACCGGTATTTTTTTCAATTGCTCAATTCCTGAAGTGATTGAACAAGCGATCAAAGATGTGAATCAAGTGCTGAGACGAACAGGGAAAACGTTAACTATTGGTGTCTACGCAAACAGCTTTGCACCAATTAAAGCGAATCACCAAGCGAATGAGTCATACCAAGGGCTTAGAAACTTCTCTCCAACAGAATATCTAGAATACGCTAAAAAGTGGTATCGTTTAGGGGCGAGTATCATTGGTGGCTGTTGTGGCATTGAGCCTAGTCATATTGAAGAACTCACAGCATGGAGAGACAGCCTTGAAGAATCTTAATCTCGGACTCACCATTCCTGCGATTGGCACTGTCCTGCTCATTTTACTTGTATCTTCGATGTTCCCTGAGCAGTCTCAAGCTATGGCGAACAACGCAATGACGTTTGTGACTGATTGGTTTGGCTGGTTGGTGCAAATCTGCAGTCTTACTCTTGTTGGCTTTCTACTGTGGTTAGCGTTTTCCAAGTACGGTGACATTCGATTAGGGGAAGGAAAGCCTGAGTATTCGAACTTCTCTTTTGGCGGTATGATCTTTACGGCTGGTGTTGGTGCATCGCTCATTTATTGGGGGATTGGAGAACCGATGTACTACCTGCAATCTCCACCGCTATTTGCCGAAGCGAACAGCTACACTGCAGCGGCGTGGTCAGTCACTTATTCAATGTTCCACTGGGGAATTACAGGGTGGGCGATCTACTGTTTCCCTGCGATTCCTTTTGCTTACGCTTTCTATGTACAAAAACGCCGTACATTGAAGCTCTCCACACTGTGTGAACCCGTATTGGGTAAGAATCCAATCGTGGGCAAATGCGTCGACCTTTTGGCCATCTTCGGAACACTCGCGGCCTTTGCTAGTTCATTAGCGTTAACCGTTACTCTGCTTAGTACAGGAGCAGCAGAGTTATTTGGGATAGATAATAATTTGTTGCTTCAAGGCTGCATCATTTTCTTGTTCGTATTGGTTTTATTCGCAGTGACGCTGGTGGACTTCAACAAAGGCATCAGTAATGTATCCGATTACACGGTCATCACTGCGATTATCTTTGCCTTATTTGTGCTGTTTTCATCAAATGCACAATTTGTGCTGAACAACGTGACGGATTCACTCGGTGTCATGCTCGATAGTTTCTTCCGCATGTCTCTTTGGACAGACCCGGTGCAAAAGAGTGGTTTCCCTCAAGCATGGACTCAATATTATTGGTTCTGGTACTACGCGTACCTAATCATGATGGGGTTGTTTATTACGCGCATATCGAGAGGCCGCACTATCCGTGAAGTCATCTTGTATACCATCTCTATGGGCGCTCTGGGATGCGCATTCTTTATCTCAATCTTTGGGGGCTATGCGGTTTGGGCGCAGTTATTAGGTGGTTATCCCGTTCAAGAGTGGATGAGCAATGGTGGATTGACGTTTGCCGTCGTCTCGTTGATCAAAACCTTGCCAGCGAACAATGTGGTTCTTGCGGTCTTTTTGGTGATTCAGTTCTTCTTGATGTTGACTACGATGTCGAGCGCTAGCGTGGCCACCTCGATGCTGACGACGAATCAGCTGTCCCTAAACGGAGACCCAGATAACAAGGTCAAATTGATGTGGGCAGGGGCGATCGCACTTATCAGCTTTAGCGTATTCCTCACGGGTGGTGGTATCAATACCATTAAATCCTTGTGCGTGGTCGCGGGACTACCGATGATGTTTATCTACGGAATTTTGGTTAAACAACTCATGATGGAACTGAAAGGTAAGGCAGCTTCGCAAGCAGAGTCGGAAGCCTCTGTGGAAGCACAAGAACTGATTGCTTAACCTTAAATAACAAACCCTCTTCATGTTTAAATTTGAAGCGTGTTACCTTTTTCTTCGTAGAGAAATCTCAATAATGCTTATAAGATTGTGCCTGAATTTCATTACGTTAGTGAATGGGTAAAGTTAGTTAAGTTTTATTTATCTACTACTTCATGTTATTGCCTTGAAGGTTGATGAGGTATCTAAGGGTGTTATAACGCAGAATCGACTTCTTTCTCATAACGGTTAGTTGAACTACTATTTGTACATTATTTTGTACCAGATGGAGTTCAGTATGAGTCGTATTCATTTCGATCAAGACATTCAACCGTTGTCTGAGTTTCGCGCCGGTGTAGCTTCTTACATCAAACAAATCAATGAGACTCGCCGTCCATTGGTAATTACACAACGTGGCAAAGGTGTTGCTGTTGTTCTTGATGTTGCAGAGTATGAAGCAATGCAAGAGAAAATCGAATTGCTGGAAGAAATGCGTACAGCGGAAGCTCAGTTAGCTTCAGGTCTTGGCGTTTCCAATGATGATGCGCGTGCTCAAGTTTTGGGGCGCATTAAAAAATGAAAGTAATTTGGTCTCCATTAGCGCTTCAAAAGTTAGGCGATACAGCGGAGTTCATTTCTTTGGATAACCCATCTGCAGCAGAAAAGTGGGTCAACGAAGTTTTGATAAAAGTGAACTACTTGGCAGTATGCCTGAAGTGGGGCGCTTTGTTCCTGAAATGTCTCATACGAATTATCGTGAAATTATCTTTGGTCACTATCGTATTATCCACAGCTTAAGTCATGAAATCCGCGTACTAACAGTTCGTAATTGTCGTCAAATGCTGTCGGAATATGATGTGTAAAACTGCGTTTTAACAAAGCATTTATGAGTGATTCCCAACGCTTGGCATTTTTAGTTTGGATCAAGTTTAGTGTTTACTGCGTCCAAGTTAAGTGTCGTGGTTGCGTGGCTCACCACTTAGCGCGGCGTTATATGCCCGTAATAAGAAAATCGATAGCAGAGATGATCTCGTCTCTAAAAGTGCTTAGATTGCTTACAGGCTCTCTTAGAATTTTGGTTGGTACACTTGCCATTTGATGCGTCAGAATTACGAAGTCACCTTCATCAATATGGATTACGGGACATAGATGACTAGGTGCTTTTTTCTCTAACAACTCAGTAGGCGTCAACGGAATAACTAACCGAGTGTTCAATGTATCCAGCAATCCACTTTGAACGTCAACAAAGTATGGGTATGCGGTTGCTGTGTTTTTATCGTTGTTTTTGTATAGCGAGAATTGTGACATTAGAATACTCGGTAAGAATCAGAAAATAGTCCATGATTTTCAGTTAGCTCGTTACAAGCATTAATGCCCTCAGCATTTTGCTTTAACCATTCAGTCTTAAGGCGTTGACGTACTTCTTTTTCAAGTGCCTTTTCCATTGTTGCCGAAAGGTTTATATTTAACCGTTTAGCCTCCGCAAGTAACTCACTGTTTAAGCTTAAGTTTGTAGCTTTCTTTGGTGCTTGCGTACTATATGCATTTCTCATAATAGTAACCTGTGCGTATTGTGTGTGCGCATAAATTATAGGCGCACACACAAGCATATAACAAGCATTTCGGACTGCTCACTCCATAAAGGCCCAATTAATCAGACCTTTTCGTTTACATATTGTAAACTTGGTGTGAGTATCCTATAGTGTTTACATGATGTAAACAAGAGTTAGGAAATGCACGTAATTAAACGAGAGCCTTTTGAAACGGCAAAGCGACTATATCCGCAATGTGCCGAGGCACTAGACTCAACTTTCAAAACGCTAAAAGCAACAAAAGCAAAAACACCAGAACAACTAAAACAACTTTTTCCGTCATTGGATAACTTTAAATACGTAGACAAGTGGTATGTCATCGACATTGGCGGAGGTTCATTAAGGTTAATCGCCTTTATCGAATTTACAGGTGGGAAATGCTTCGTTAAATACATCGTTACCCACGCAGAATACGACAAGATAGCAGACCAACACAGAACAAAGGGGTAAAGGGGTAAGCATGAACATTCAAGCTCTAAAAAACCTATCAAATGAAATTCACACAGCGATGCCTTGGTTACAAGGCATCCGTGACCATGAGCAATATCTAGAGCTTATGGAACTCATGGATACGCTAGTAGAAGACTACGAGGAAAACCATGTCTTGATTGACTTGCTATTCCCTGTACTTGAACGCTACGAGGAAGAATCAGAACACTTCCAAGAGTTTAACGCGCACATTGATAGCCTAGATACTGGTATCGCCACTCTTCGCGTTCTCATCGACCAATACCGCCTAACTCTAAGTGATTTACCTGAGATTGGTGGCAAGTCGCTAGTATCGCTAATCCTAAGCGGTAAACGCCAACTAACCGTTGGACACATTAAAGCGCTATCGGAACGTTTCGGCGTACCAAAGCATATGTTTATTTAGCAGAACACCACCAGCAAGGACATATCATGAATAAAGGCATCGACTTAGACCGAATCTTAAATACCATGAAGAGAATGAGCCCGGAAAAGCTAGAGAAAACCTTTGAAGATTTTGAACTGGTTAAGGCGAGAGCAGCCGCCAAGGAAGCCGACGAACAGGCAAAAGAATCTGGTATCGAGCGCATCACGTTGTTCTTTGTTGGTGGTCAAACTGCCCTACTGGCTAAGCCAAACTCTATGACGCAAGCTTGGCTATTTAATCTGTACGGCAATGGCACGATCACCATTCCAGAGGAAGCTATGGTTAACTTTGAGGTAAGGAGTCATTTTGGCGAACTGCATCGCTTTTCTATGGAATATAACGAGCTGACTTACTGGAACGACTTGATTGATAGCAAGATGGCCCAAGAGCTTGCAGAGTTTCTTGAGTTACCAATGGTGTGAGTAGAATAAAGTTTCGTTACTAAGTAATAAGGACTCATAACGATTAGAATATCACACCAAAAAGGCAGCGTTCATGTCGATACGCTGCCTTTTCCAAAACATTTATGCTCTATTGTTGGTTAGCACTAGAGCTAATTAACTTCATTTAGATAAGAGTTTTCCTTACCTATATAGCTATCCGTTATTTTGCAATCTAATACCCAGCGCCTCTCATTAACCTATTGATTAACAATTGAACTGTAATTGGAAAGATTGCATGATAGGAGTATGAAAGACAGCTAAAACCCGTATAGAAAGCGTTATAGCTTTGGAGTAAAAAGTGGCATTCAACTTAACAGAAGAACAATTAGTTAATACTGAGATGGAGCTTGGTGCAAGGCTCCCTCATGATTACCGTGAATCAATGAAAATTTCCAATGGTGGTGAAGCAACGACCGAAGAAGCTGATTGGGAACTTTACCCAATCAAGGACAACTCTGATCGAAAAAGGTTAGCTCGTACTTGTAATCATATTATTACAGAGACCAAGTTGTGTTTCGGTTTTGGCAACTTTCCTCATCATGCATTGGCAATTGCTAGTAATGGTCTTGGTGATCAAATGGTTTTATTAAAAGAGTCAAACCAATTCAAGCCCGAAGTTTATATTTGGCTTCATGAAACCGGAGAGATTAAGTTGCTTGCAAGTTCATTTGCCAAGTTAGAAAAGCCTTAGTATCAAGTTTGAAGTGCGACACTTTCTACAGATGCGCATGAATATACTCCGTTGGTGCTCTATACCCAAGCCTTTTGCGTGGGCGCGTATTTAATTTGTGTGCAATTTCATTGCAGAGCTTCTGTGTCACGTGTGACATAGAAGTTCGTTTTGGTAAGTATTGTCGTATCAAGCCATTGGTGTTTTCATTAGTGCCTCGCTCCCATGAATGGTATGGATTTGCAAAGTAAAACAGGCAGTTATGATGTTTTTCTAATTGTGCATAACCATGAAATTCAGTGCCGTTATCCGCAGTTATCGTCTTAAAAGGTAAGTCAGAGCGGGTCATGATTTTGCTCATTCTTACGTTTAGCGACTCGCTTGTTCTATCGTCCATTTGCCCAATAAAAGTGTAGCCAGTCATTCTGTCGACTAAAGTCACGATACAGTGCTTGGTTCCGCGGCCAACGACGGTATCAATTTCCCAGTGACCAGGCTCTTTTCGGTGCTCAGCTTTTGCAGGTCTTTCGGTAATATGACGCTTTGCTGCCAGCCGACCTCGGCTGTCTTTTGAGTTATACCTTTTACGCCTTTTCTTAGTGGATTGGCGTAGATGTTTCCATAGGGTTCCACCGAGAGTTTTGTCGTTCCAAATATGCTGATAAATGAGCTCGTGGCTCATTGTTGGATAGCCTCTTACCCTCAGGTATCCGACGATTTGGTCAGGACTCCAATCCAGTCGCAGCAAGGCTTCAGGTAACCTGAAGTCGATTTCGCTGTAGCGCTTATTTCTGCGCGATCGGCTTAGCCGGCTGCGAGCCATCTGTTGGGCTCTCCATGCCTGATAGGAGTACCTTTTAAAGTGTCTGTTGTATCGGGAGTTGCGTTCAATTTCTCGATAGATAGTGGCTTTGTGACGCCCCAGTTGTTTAGCTATTTTAGCGGTACTAATTCCTTGCTTTCTGAGCGCAGAAATCATATACCTTTCGTTCTCAGTGAGGTGCGTGTATTTCATGTTTTTTACTTCTTGGCGGGAGCAAACTTCATGATTATCGCATCTCACTGTTTTTATGTTCAGAGGTGTCGCACTTCGTACTTGAATCCAAGAGCTATAACAAATTGTTCAAGAGTGATTCGGCACGCGTGGCATTTTTACTATGCGTTGGTTTTAGTGGTTAAGGTGGCATGCGGAAGCTTAAGTATTGCGTGCCTCACACCTTAACAAGGCGTTATAGCGCAAGAGCAAGAGGATACATTATTGGAATACATGGCTTTATTAGGAAACGTTGATCGCTCTATCTTAAAGATCGATTTCGGCGAAGGTTTTCGAGTTGCATCCATCAATGTTGATGAGTTTATTCAATTTTGTGAGGAAAACTTTCTTTTCAGTGATGTCGAAAATAAAATTCGTTACCCATGGAGTTGCTTGCCAGATTATTCAGAACGCCAATCAACTAAAGTATTTGTAATTAGGAAGCACTTCGAAAATTACCCTACTTATGATGGCTGTTGGGGAGACCTGAATGAAAGGGTCAATAATTTTTCAAAAGAATCTGCGTTCGAAAAATCAGTTTCGGATTATATAAATCACAAGTTAAACCTTTTGCGCCTTTTTAATGACGGAGATATAAAGTGTGTATTTGAGTCTTACTATCAAGTACATGATGGTGAGATTGAACCGATGAGCGGGCGAGAGTGTGGTGATTCGAGTCGTGATATGACGTTTAGTCTGTTCCACTATGACTACAATGGTATAAATACTTTTCTTCGTGAGCACCCTATAGACTCGCTACCAAAATACCTTAAATTTGCCTTAAGTAACTTTGAAAAATCATATTTTACAAATCATAGTGAGTTTGATTTTTTAGCTCTTATGATGGCGCTTGAGGCTATATTTAATGACGCAAAGTCAGAGTTGACCTTAAGAGTCTCAAGAGGTTGTGCAGTATTGCTGACTGACAATGAAACAGACGCGCAGAAACTCTTTAAGCAAGTGAAGGACTTTTATGGTAAACGTTCGAAACTTGTACATACCGGGGATGTAAGCACGATTACTATCACTGACGTACATGAATTGAGACTCATTGTTAGTAGAGCACTGCTGAAAACAATTGAGTTGAACTTATCAAAGCAAGACCTTTCTGCTCGTTTATTGATGAAAGGGTTCAACGAAAGCTGGTAAATGCGCTATAACAAAGCATTTAAGAGTGATTCGCAACGCTTGGCGTTTTCGCTTCGCTCAAGTATAGCCAAGCGCCGCTCACACCTTAATGCGGCGTTAGCACTGGGTTGGCATCAAAGGTCAAAAGTTTCTGTGTTTATTGGTTTCTTTTCCCAGATTTACACCTGTTCAAATTTGCCTCTCACGTTCTTTCCGGTGGCACTAGATGTAAAGTTTTCGCTTTGATTTCACCGTTTACGGTTTTTAACTTTCGAGCTATTTCTGGGGCGCGGTTTCTTGGATGCGGTTGATTTTTTGCCTTAAATTTAGATCTTTGTCGTGGTTGTTCAAGTCCGAAGAAAGAATCCTCTGCAAATTTTATTACTGCGAAAATAGTGTATTTTCGCATGTTTTTCTTCTTGCCAACTTGCGCTTAAAGTTAGTTTTCAGTTTGGCAGTTGTCCGTTTGGTTTCAGTGTTTAAGCCATCAGTTTCGTGCTATATTTCAATATCTTGGCGTGTGCCAAAGGATTTAGAGGCAGCGTGCTAACAAGCATTTAAGAGTGATTCGCAACGCGTGGCATTTTTACTATGCGTTGGTTTTAGTGTTTAAGATGTTATGCGGTAGCATCGGTATTGCGTTGCTCACACCTTAACAGGGCGTTATGTGAATTGGAGAAATTGACTATATGAAGAAGTTTATCGCTATATTTATAACTCTCTTTTGTCTAGCCTCGATTGGTGCTCAAGCTAATGATCATCAGTTAAAAACAGCATATGATAATCATCAAAGTGATGTTCAAGTTCAAGGCTCAGGCACAGTAAGTCGCTTGCTACGTGATGACAACGAAGGAAGTAGGCATCAAAAGTTTATTTTAAAGTTGGACAGTAAACAGACCTTACTTGTTGCTCACAATATTGATTTGGCTCCTAGAATTCCAAACCTAAAAGTGGGCGATCGAGTTCAGTTTTACGGTGAATATGAATGGAATAAAAAAGGTGGTGTTATGCACTGGACACACCATGACCCAAACAATAGACACCCGCACGGTTGGTTAAAGCACAAAGGTAAGACGTACGAGTAAAAATTCACATAACAAAGCATTCAAGAGTGATTCGCAACGCTTGCCAGTTTCGCTTCGCTCAAGTATAACCAAGCGCCGCTCACACCTTAATGCGGCGTTAGTTTCCTTATCAATATCGCATGTTCAATTTACTGTACAAGTAGAGTGGTGAAGACTATACTTGTTCCATAAAACGTACATGTGGAGGTTCTTATGAGAATCGTATCTTTTACTGAAGCTAGAAATAGTCTTAAAGCTGTTTTAGACGGTGTAGTTAATGATGCTGATACAACAGTTATTACACGCCGTGATTCTGAAGATGCAGTGGTTATGTCTTTAGACTACTACAATAGCCTTATGGAGACAGTTCACTTACTACGCTCTCCTCAAAACGCTGAACACCTAAATCGTTCGATTGCACAGTACCGTGCCGGTAAAACAACAGCACAAGAGTTAATTGATGAGTAGTAGTCAACGTTTACTGTCGTGGACTGATGACGCTTGGGATGACTACCTGTATTGGCAAACTCAAGACAAGAAAACACTCAAGCGCATCAATAAACTCATCAATGATGTTAAACGCTCTCCATTTGAGGGCATCGGCAAACCAGAGCCGTTAAAAGAGAACTTATCTGGTTTTTGGTCTCGCCGTATTGATGACACTAATAGGCTTGTTTACGCAGTCGATGATCAAGCGATAACGATAATTTCGTGTCGTTACCACTACTAAATCAGGTTTAGCGATCTGGCATCTAACAAACATTTAAGAGTGATTCGGCACGCGTGGCATTTTCACTATGCGTTGAGTTTAGTGATTAAGGTGGCTTGCGGAAGCTTCGGTATTACGTTGCTCACTACTTAACGCGGCGTTAGCCGTCATGGAGCTTGCTATACTAAAAGTGATAGAATAGTATCACTTTAGTATTCCTTTGGAGCCGCTCTCATGAAAGTAGAACTAGTTACATCACTTAAACGTCAAGCAACTAAAATCCTCGCCGATCTCCACGACACCAAAGAACCAGTGTTAATTACTGAACATGGTAAGCCATCGGCATATCTGGTTGATGTTGATGATTACGAGTTTATGCAAAATCGCTTGGCGATTCTGGAGGGGATTGCACGAGGTGAACGTGCATTAGCTGACGGTAAAGTGGTGAGTCACGATGACGCCAAGGACAAAATGTCAAAATGGCTGAAATAATCTGGACTGAGCCAGCGTTATCCGACCTCAATGATATCGCTGAATATATCGCACTTGAAAATATCGTAGCTGCAAAACAATTGGTTCAAGCGATCTTTTCTAAAGTCGAGCGCTTAGAAGCTTTCCCTGAATCGGGTCGCATTCCGCCTGAACTAGCACATCTAAGTTATCGTGAAGTTGTAGTTAATCCATGCCGTATTTTCTATAAACAAGACGGCGATAAAGTATTTATTCTGTTTGTTATGCGTGCTGAGAGAGACTTACGTAAGTTCCTATTGAGCAAGCAATAACCTTTGGGAATGAGCGGCTAACTGCTCAAGAGGGATTCGCAACGCATGGCATTTTAACTATGCGTTTGTTTCAGTGGTTAAGGTGGTATGGGAAGCTTAGGTATTGCGTGCCTCACACCTTAACAAGGCGTTATGTGTTTTGGCGAAAGTCTCAAACTTTAGATGAGCATGTCTGTTAATCTTGGTGTCGGCAACAATAAACTATCAAGGACTGATTTAATGTTTAATTGGACAAATCCTAAGCAAATCGATCTCACTCAACCATATCTGTATTTCATTAAGATCTCTGCTGAACAAAAGGAGTTTCGTTATATTGGTAAAGCTTCGAATAAAGCGAGACTGAATGAGTACAAATCTAACGTGGTAAAGATTCTCGAAGGAAAGTCTCGACGACCAGTGTTAAAAAGAGATGGCTCTCTTCAATCACAAGGTAACTTGAAATACCGATACGTTCACCTTGTGTTAGCTAATGCTCAAAAAAGGGGCTGGGATATAGAGCATTACCCAATTGAAAATGTAGCTAAGCAAGACCTAAATTCCCGAGAGTTAACACTTATAGATGAGTTTGAGTGCAATATGAATGATGGCTCAACTTGGTTAATTGAACAATTTTCTGAACTATCAGAGCAATTGCTACAAACAGTACGCACATAACAACTATTTAAGAGAAATTCGCAACGCGTGGCGTTGCAATTAGTGTTTAAGGTGGTGTACGTGCATCTCAACAGGGCGTTAGCAGAATAGGATAGAAACGACAGTAATGGAATACTTGGATAGATTAATTAGAACCTGTGAAACTGCTAAAGCAGCCAAACCTAAATCTGATTTTAAGGTTTCTAGCTTTAATGAAATTCCAGACCTTGATAAAGGGATTTATATCATCAAAGAGGTTGGCGGATGCGCAGATAGTACGTTTGAATCATTCGTAGATTTTAAGCGGAAAAAGCTTAAAGCATGTAGCAAAGTAAATACCCCATCACATGTTCTATATGTCGGTTCCTCAACTACTGGTTTACGAAAAAGGTTAAGACAACATCTGATTTATTGTCCTGACAAAACGTACTCATTACACATGTATAAATGGTTCGATGGTAATTATGAGGTTCGAATTCTTGAATATGATGTTCCAATAGAGATCCTTCAGCTCATTGAAGATGCAATATCATATGATTTGAAGCCTGCTTTTGGTAAGCAAGGTGGAAACAATAAATAGGATCGCTTTGATAAATCTCTTAGTATCAAGTTTGAAGTGCGACACTTTCTACAGATGCGCATGAATATACTCCGTTGGTGCTCTATACCCAAGCCTTTTGCGTGGGCGCGTATTTAATTTGTGTGCAATTTCATTGCAGAGCTTCTGTGTCACGTGTGACATAGAAGTTCGTTTTGGTAAGTATTGTCGTATCAAGCCATTGGTGTTTTCATTAGTGCCTCGCTCCCATGAATGGTATGGATTTGCAAAGTAAAACAGGCAGTTATGATGTTTTTCTAATTGTGCATAACCATGAAATTCAGTGCCGTTATCCGCAGTTATCGTCTTAAAAGGTAAGTCAGAGCGGGTCATGATTTTGCTCATTCTTACGTTTAGCGACTCGCTTGTTCTATCGTCCATTTGCCCAATAAAAGTGTAGCCAGTCATTCTGTCGACTAAAGTCACGATACAGTGCTTGGTTCCGCGGCCAACGACGGTATCAATTTCCCAGTGACCAGGCTCTTTTCGGTGCTCAGCTTTTGCAGGTCTTTCGGTAATATGACGCTTTGCTGCCAGCCGACCTCGGCTGTCTTTTGAGTTATACCTTTTACGCCTTTTCTTAGTGGATTGGCGTAGATGTTTCCATAGGGTTCCACCGAGAGTTTTGTCGTTCCAAATATGCTGATAAATGAGCTCGTGGCTCATTGTTGGATAGCCTCTTACCCTCAGGTATCCGACGATTTGGTCAGGACTCCAATCCAGTCGCAGCAAGGCTTCAGGTAACCTGAAGTCGATTTCGCTGTAGCGCTTATTTCTGCGCGATCGGCTTAGCCGGCTGCGAGCCATCTGTTGGGCTCTCCATGCCTGATAGGAGTACCTTTTAAAGTGTCTGTTGTATCGGGAGTTGCGTTCAATTTCTCGATAGATAGTGGCTTTGTGACGCCCCAGTTGTTTAGCTATTTTAGCGGTACTAATTCCTTGCTTTCTGAGCGCAGAAATCATATACCTTTCGTTCTCAGTGAGGTGCGTGTATTTCATGTTTTTTACTTCTTGGCGGGAGCAAACTTCATGATTATCGCATCTCACTGTTTTTATGTTCAGAGGTGTCGCACTTCGTACTTGAATCCAAGTCTGCTAACAAACTGTTCGAGATGGCTTCGTAACGCTTGGCGCTTTCACCCCAAGCCAGTTTAGTGTTTATGGCACAATTGTTTAACTAAGGTATTAGCGTCGTTGATACCTTAACAGGGCATTATGATCCACAAGATAGCGAACATCAGAAGTAAGTAGTTTGTACTAAATTACGGTATTATGTGTAATTAACCAAAATGTAGCTACTTATGAACATACCCACCTTTTCTACACCGACTTATCCCTCAAAAATATCTTGCTCTAACTGTAAAGCATGCTGTTGCCGACTGGAGGTAATGATCATTTCTGATACGGGAGTCCCAGAACAGTATATAAAACGTGATCAGTATGGTAGTGAGTCAATGCTGCGTCTAAGTGATGGTTGGTGTGCTGCTTTAGATAGAGACAGTTTAATGTGCAAAATTTATGAAAATCGTCCTTGGATATGTCGCGAGTTTGAAATGGCTTCAGATGAATGTTTGGATGAGCGAGATAAATTCATATAAATCATATTGCTAAGGTTTGTTTTATTCGTAAAATCAATCGCTCAAGAATGATTCGGCTCACGCGGCAATTTCATTATGCGTTTGGTGTTTATAATTAAGGTGCTGCAATATTACGTTACTTACTCTTAAAATTGGGTTCGAGCTCAATCCAGTAAAATAAAGCTTTAGAAGCAGATAGCATTTCTTACTACTCGCAACTTGAGGAACAAGAAATGAGCTAACCTGTAAAAGATTATGTTTTTTACATCGAGACTACTTACATGCTGGATTACGAGATAGACGAAGCTTGGTAACAAGTTTCGCTTGCTTGACTTGACAAAAAAATTATTATGAGACAGCTCAACCTAATACACTTGAATTTTAAGAGTAAAGGTATCTTGAAGTTGTGAACTTTATATGTTCGCTAAGTCTGAATTAAGTTACAACGAACCTAAAGTAAATGACACATTAAATTGATCGAGTCAGTTGACCTTATGCACCTCAGTTCTATTTCTACCGTTATGTTTTGCCTGGTAAAGCGCATCATCAGCACCTTTAAGAGTAGCGTTGATCGGTTCTCTTTCTGCAAACCATTGAGACATGCCGATAGAAATAGTCACGTGACCTACAACATCAAACTCGTTTGAATCAATGGCTTTTCGGATTCTCTCAGCAACGTATTCAGCTTGACGTATGTCAGTTTTAACTAAAAAGACCATAAACTCCTCTCCGCCAGAGCGGCAGACAATATCCATCTCTCTCGCCTGAGCCTTGATAATATTTGCCACACTGACAAGTAAGGCATCACCGGCATCATGGCCAAAGGTATCATTGACTTTTTTGAAATAGTCAACATCCAGAGCGAGCACAGAAAATGGAGTGTTTTGTATACGCAAGTTATCAATGGCTTTATCTAAACCTCGACGGTTTAACAGCCCAGTCATTGAATCCGTTAAAGTATCGATATGCAGTTGGTCAATGGTGTTGGATACAATGTTGAATGCGCTGAGAAATGAACACTTTAGATGTGAGGCTTCAAAATACCAAGGTTTAACTTCATTTAAGTCTCGTATAGCAGAAGTACGGTTTTCAAAGCTTTTGACTACATTAGCTAGCTGCCACAACGGTTTTGAGATAAAAGCCGCAGATATCCAAATAACTAAAAGCGTGATGGCTCCAATTGGAAAAGTTTCTACAAGCACATCCCACATTTGGTCGTTAAGTACAGAAAAAGTTAAGCCTTCTGATTTCTGTGCAACTATCCCCCAACCTGAAGCATTAACTGGTGCGTACCCAGTAAGCATATCAATACCCTTGGAGTTAATGATGGCTTTACCACCTTTATTTCCCTGAATAACATCATTTATCGCGTCATTATTAACAATGACTTCTCCCACTCTTTGCCGATCAGGGTGATAGATCAATGTCTGATTCTTATCCACAACGTAGAGGTATGACCCATCTCTATAGCTATGTTGCCCAAGTATGCTCATTAACATGTTCTTCTTATCGAGATAAATAGAGCCACTGACATATCCTAAATACTCTTTTTGTTCGGAGAAAATAGGGTGGGAAATACTTATCAGATAATTACCTGCAGGAGATACGAAGGGATCAGTCACGATTGGAGACTTAGCTTTCAATGATTGTAGCGAACTTTCACTTGTTAATTGGACACCTTTCACTTGTATTGCTTCAGGTGAAACGGCAACAATAATTCCCTTCGCATTGACGATGACTACAGAGTTAAAGGCATTGGTTTGGAGCCTCAACCGATCCACTTCTTGTTGCAACTCATCTGTATCTCGCACCTTGCTTCTAAGCATAAGTGCGCTGTACTCCAATTGTGATAGTGCTGATTCAATGAAAGTGTCCGTCATTCTGGCCATTTTTTCAGCATAAACACGATTGGATTCAATGGTGTTAGTGATAGTTAGTTCACGTTGAACATGATATATGGAGTAAAAAGCGTTTAGAAGGGTGACCATCATACTAAAGATGCTTAAAAATAGTATCAGTTGTCTTAAATTTAACTTATCTCTCAGCCGCTTTGATTCACCCAGGTATTCCATAAATTAAGTCATCCATTGGTCTATTAAAAGTGATTCTACTCGTAACTGTAAATCGATTAAATCCAGTTTGAACAGATTTGACAGTTCAGCCATGTTTGATATGCAACTTCCTTATTAGCTTATATATTTCTTGAAACTCATATAAGCAACATAGATGGTAAACATACAGCAACTAAGCTCTAGACCTGAACAATATTAGGATGGGGGCAATTAGAGGTTCTTGTTACGACGAAACGTCAACTTAATCCGTAAAAGCATGTGTTTAATATGTTGTTTTGAAAATCTAATTGATATATTGCTAGCTTGATATGCAATGTGGTGATAGTTTACTTATTTAAGTATGCTCTTAACCTTGGGCAGTACACGAGTATTTTGTGGTTTATATGAAAAAAAACTTTCTCAGCTCCGCTAAGCTCGTTTTGTCCTACTTTGCATTCGCGTCAATGTGGGTATTGTTCTCAGACAAAGCGGTAGAGCTCCTATCTAACAATCAACAAGTATACACCTCGGTTCAGTCACTAAAAGGAATGCTATTTGTTGTGATCACCTCTTTCTTGCTATGGGGACTGATAAAAAAGAACAACAGGTATATTGAACGAGCCAATGACATTGACTATGTAACCGGTTTACATAGCCCCTACGTCTTTTTTCGCTATTTGGAACAAAAGTTTCGTAATACAAAAAAGGATGAACATTATGTTTTATTTCTTCTCGATATAGACAATTTTAAGCCCGTTTCCGACCGAATCGGTTTTGTAAAGAGTAATCTGTTTCTAAAAGATATCGCACAATCGATTAACTCTTCTACCGTTTCTCCACTTTTCTCTTCAAGGGTGCATTCTGATGGATTTGCTTGTTTGATTCGTATGGAAAGCGAAAGTCAAGTTGATATGCACTTAGCACTTATTCAAAGGCAGTTTAAGCAGAACTCAAAACGTCATGGTATTGATTTGACATGCTCCATCGGTGTTGCGCTTTATCCATTTGATGGGGAAAGTGTAAAGCAGCTCATGTCGTCAGCTAAATATGCACTTGCTCAAGCAAAGATCACGAAAAACACTATCCGCTACCACGACAAAGAGCTCGCTAAACATGAGCTCCAGAGACAACAGATGACTTCAGACTTACGTAACGCAATACGAGAAGGCCAAATACAGATTGTATTTCAACCAAAGTATTGCCTTAAAGATAAGAGAGTCGCTGGAGTTGAAGTGCTCTCTCGATGGAAACACCCCGAATATGGAGATATATCTCCTGCAGTATTTATCACACTGGCAGAAGAGAACAATCTCTGCAGTGCTCTAACAGAACTAGTCCTCAAGCAAGCATCAAAGCAACTTAGAGAAACGCAGCTTCTAGGACGAGCCATTCAAGAGGTATCAGTGAACCTTTCTGCTACTGAGCTAAATAGCATTGAAGATATGCATCGTATCGAAAATTACTTAAAAAAAGACCTTGATTTTGCACAATACCTCTGCTTAGAAATAACAGAGACAGCAACGTTAAACGATGTTGAACAATGCGCAAGTTTAGTCAAGGAACTCAAGAAATCTGGTGTGAGGTTCTCTATTGATGACTTCGGTGTTGGCTATACCTCATTTGCAATATTCAATAAGTTGGATGTCGATGAAATAAAAATAGATCGAAGCTTCATTAAAAACATCGCTATTGATTATCGCTCAAGAGCGATCACTTCCGGCATAGTCAACATCGCAAAGGGATTTGGTATTCAAGTCGTTGCTGAAGGGGTAGAGACCCTTGAACAGTTGTGTGTTCTAGAAGAGTTAGATTGTGAGCTAGTTCAAGGGTTCTATTTAAGTCGTCCAATCCCCATTGCTTTATTGGATAGAAAATTAAATAACATCGCAAATGTTATGTATTAAGATGTTGTATTCCCCTCTCTGCTCTTTCGCAGGGAGCACCCTAGCCATTAAAGATGGTGCTGCATTATGTGGTGAATTTTCTACTTAAGTAATTTGTTAAAATCACGCATTGGTATGCAGATATAAATCACGCCCACATTCGCTGTGCCATAGCCAACGGCTTTATGTACGTACCACCACACGGTTCGTAATCCCTCGGCGTTTTCTTCATCCCATTCCAGTACACTACCAACAGGAACATGGTGCGAAGCAATACGCAGCATTAGCGGCTCTAAGGACTCGCCAAGGTTTTCGTCGCCATCGTCCATCATGAAAAAGTTCTCTTGCTCATCTGGACAAGCTAATAAAGCCACCAGCTCTGGCTCACGATAAGTAAGCGTGTCTTGGTTGGTTTCTAGCTCTAGCACTGACTCGCTTTGGTAATTATCATCCGTTGGTTCCAGTTCTGGCTCAATAGGACGATACAGGGACGCTTCAAAGTGATCAGGTGATAGTTTGATGGCCTTAATCCAATCATCCCTTAAAACACGGTTAAAGGGCACATGGCCTTGGTATCGAGCCTTTCTTACTACAGGTTTAACTGCGTCACTCATTTGATGATTCTCTCTAATCTGCTTGGTGTTACGTTCATCAATTTTGCGAAGTTGGTCAGAGCTTCACTCTTAGTCTTTCCTTGCAGCTTGTAGCCGTCATGGAAGTTCTGGAAGCCGACCTTAATCATATCGATATAACCTTTCTTCTCGTTGGACTCCTTACGCAGTTTGCGCGCTTGGCGCTTAATAGTTTCGCTTTCCCGTTTCTGTTTGGCGATCTGTTTTTCCATTGCGTTCTGAGCACGTAGATATTTCGCGTGTTCGCGCGTAGCTGCGGCTTTATCCACCATTGTTTTACGGTTGCGAGCGGCGGCTTTCTTCTCTTTCTCGTTGAGCAAGTACGTTTTGTTATCTGAGCCAAAACCAACACGGCGCGCTTGCTGTTTCATTTGGTTGGCCAAGATGCGTTGCCATGCCAGTGATTGCAGCATGGTTGTTGCCTTAAGGACGTGTTTACATGCCACACCAGACAATTCAGGGTTTCGGATTTTCGGGAATGCAAACTCTTTAGGCGGTGCTATACAGTAGTTACCCATAGTGGCCAAGTATCGATACCAATACTGGTGACGTCCGCAGTCGCAATCAAAGGAAATACGGCCAGCACACGCCAGTTGCACCGCTTGGTTGTAATCCCCATTAGGCGATTCGTGTAGTAGTTCATCCCACTGCTCAAAACGCACCTTTACTCGGTGTTCTTCATGCCTAGACACGCTTGAGGCTCGGACACGAATAAGCGCGACATTGTTCTTAATACCGATCAACGTGGCCTTGTGAATGCCCGTACCGTCATCGACACGGTTGTTAGCACGGTCTACGTCCATTTGACGCGAGTTCTTCACCAAAAAGGCATAGGTAATACCCGCTGTCTTGCTGTCATAGACCTTTTTGTGTCGCCGGCGAGCCTTGTCGAACTTGATTAGGTCTTCTTTGGTAAACCGTTGCCCTTTAGCCTTTTCGCCTAGCGCCTTTAATGCTGTATTAGTTGGCTTGGCTAGCGTTGAGGCGGTCAGTGTTCGCTTAGCATTGCGGCGGTTCCTCTTTTGCGCCTGTTCAATTTTGTTGAATAGCTGGTTGAACTGCTTTTCATTGAGGCCAAGGCTGGCAAATGAGCCGTTATCCCGTTTTTCCGCTACAAACTTCTTCGGCATAGGTTACAGCCCCATTTCGTCCATGAATTGACGCATAGAGCGGCGTACCCACGCTGCTGGTGGCAGCTTGATAGTTTGGCCAACGGGTAGCGGATTCATTGGGTCATCTACGTCACAAACCAGACTCACTAGCCAATCAAGCTCAACCGTGCCATAGGCACGATAAGAGGCCAGATCGGCACGGTAGGTTTCATCAAGTCGAATGGTGTACTCAAACAGCTCGGTATTGCCCGAACGGTTGACGTATTCCATGACTTTCGCAAAGAAATGCGCCCGTAGAATGTCGTCCTCGATGTTCTCTGCTGAGAGGCGGGATAACTTACTCATTATCACCTCCCATTCGATAATTACCGTCTGCGATTAGCCCCGTTTTGGCCTTGAATAATCCCATTGCGCGCGAGGCCATTTCTGACTCTTTCTTAGGCTTGCGTAACAAGCCAAACAAGCTCTTAAGTGTTACCGTGTCGCCAATACTGTCTTGTGTAGCTGCATAGACCACAAACATGAGCGCGTAGGTATCAGGACGTAGTTCTGACCAGTCAATGTTGTACGTGGGTTTACCATCCGTTCCCCGCACTTCTTCTACGATGGACGGCGACACTTCGAAGCGACCACCAGCGTTAGGAGGGTAGGTGATAGCATTTAGGGATGTGAGATAGTTATAGGCTTCCATTGCCGACACAATGATCGGTCTGCCTTTTGCGTCCAGTTCGAACAAGCGAACGGCGCGCCCATACTTCGAAAAGTAGGGAGTAACCTCGTCCACCAGCACAATAAAACCGTTTTTTTTGAGCTTTTCTAACTTCTCGGGCAAAGTCAGCTTAAGACTCATCAATGAACGCTCTAATTGCTGGCATTCGATGATATGGAGTTGACCATCATTCACACCAGCAAGCATAAGTCGTGGCTGGCCAGATGATAGAGTAAGTACAGCTATGCGCATTCGTGCCATGTTGTGACCTCTAAGTGCGCTTTTTAAGATGAGGAGTCTTGGTCATTTTAACACCATCAACCAAGCTTTTTAGCCCTATTAATAGTATTTATATTAATTAATGCTCGGAATATCGTGGTAATAATAACACAAGGATAATACATACGCATGCGACGTTCCATTGATTGTTTTTGCTTCTCTCGTTGTCTTTGAAGTTTCTCTGCTATTGTCAAAGCCATTAAAAACACCTACTATTTGCTTGCTCTTGTTTCACATTTGCTGGTGGAACATGAAAAGGCTGGTAACTCGAATTTGCTGATTCGAACTGTTTGCTAAGGCCAGCCGCAAAAAAACCGCGTTTATTCGCGGTTTTTTTGTACCTATCAAAAGTAAATCTCAATCAAAACCCGATGGCATGGCTTGCCTTCATCGTTACGCATCCGTTACCCCAGCTGACGATCTTCATGAGCTTACCCTCGTAGTCCCAAGGCTGATTTCGAGTTAAACACTCTTTGGCTCGTTTAAGCGCTGGCGAGTCAACTAAAAGATAAACGGCTTTGCGAGGTTTCACGCAGCATTCTCCGTAGCAATGTTTGAGGAAGTGATCATAGACAGTGAACGTTCGGCAAACTTAAGCTCTGCTTTGCGCATATCAATATCGCGCTCTACATGCAGTGTGAAGTTGTCACAGAACACGCCTTTCTCTTTCTGGTGCGCGTTCAGCTTCTCTTTAAGTTGAGTGATTTCTTGATTGAGTTTTTCAATGTATGACTTGAAGTAAGTCTCGCTGCCGATTTCCAGCATCACCGATGCAGGACTACGAATGATAGACAGGTCATCGCATGTAGATTCGTTGCGTAAAAGGTTAAGAACACGCTCGCCATCTTGAGTTAAGCTGTAATTCTTGCGGTCTGGTTTACCGTCTTGCGCTTCAATTTCGTGTGACACTAAACCCTTTTCGGTCATGCGACCGAGTTCGCGGTAAACTTGCTGGTGGCTAGCTTGCCATGCGCCAGATTCAGGCATTGTTCGGTTTGTTAGGTCATAGCCTGTTTGTGTTCTCTGTTCAAGAATTGCTAGAAGTAGATTACCTAAAGTCATAGTTAGTTACCTTTTGTTATTGATGCCAAATTTCACCCGTATCCTCGTCAATAAATCCATGACATAGATACTCTCTACTTGTTGAGTAATGCGTAAGTCTTCCCTTTAACGCCTTTTTGTTGCGGTTGTGCCAGTGCTCGTATCCGGCAGTAAACGCATATTGGTTGTTGTTGTAGTCTGCATAATGCAGATCTGAGCCGTTGCGAGCCTCACTCACTCCCGCCGACCAGCTTGCTAGAAAATCGTCACGCTCATTGAGTTTGATAGCTTGTCGCTCATCATCATGCACCCCAAGTAACGTGATAATTCCTAGCCCTTGCATGCGGTCAATGACGGTCGTATCGAAATAGCCGATGTAGATTTCATCGTGCGGGATAAACTCTACTTGTAGTGGCATTTCGTAGACCGTTCCATCTAGTGGTAGCGCTTCCATTAGCTCTATGATTAGGCTCAATTGGTTTTTGGAATTGCCATTGGTCAGTGCCTTGTCTAGTTGTCTAACCACATCTGCACACATGGAAAAGCGAGGCATTTCATTTCGTATCGCTTTTTCGTCTGCGTCCTCAATAAAGGCTTTCTCCTCATCTACACTCCCTAACACCTAACTCACACACACGTTCGCTACCGCGACAGCGGCGCGGTTAATGGCCATCGACACCGTTGCTCCGTGGTTAGACAGGACAATAGTGCCTTTGCTGGCATTGAACGTTTTTACGGTCATTTTCTACAAAGAATTAAGTGTGTTCGGAATGGGTTGGTGAGACTACCATATCAAAAATAATATATGCAATAACTAATTTAGCCCTTAATATCAAAAAATATACATTGATATAAATTTTTATGTTCGGAATAAAAAGGATTGCCATAATCCTGGGGTGGGATTAGATTACGCTCAATCGGAGCCGTTTAAGAAATGAATTTAATTCATGAATTTTTCGGTAAACCCATTAATTAACCCTGGTATAGTGCTAATGCAGAGAGGCACATACGCCCACCAGATAAAGCGATTTTTCACTGACATCAAGCTACGTGTTGGTCATATTTGTGAGATGAAAGCGACAGCAAGTAGCAGTGTTAAGTTTTGGGGTTCACTCTGTGCTTATTTTGATGAGATTACTTACAAAGCCAAAGAAAGCTACACAGATATTGATTCCCAATATCAATTTTTAACTTATCTAGCTGATACGGTTTACTTGATCGAGAAAGAGGGCATTGATTGTGATGTCACCAATCAGTCATTGGTTTTGGATGATGATCAAACGCAAGCAACTCACGACCAACAGCTACGCAATATCAGCCACCTTTTGAAGATGACAAAGCAGTATGCAGAACAGTTTTAACGATGCTGACGATCTACCCATTGGACGAATTTATTAAGGAAAATTTCCGAATTAATTCGTAGTTTGCCAGGATACACGACGTTGTATTAAAGATGAACGCCAACGGTGATAGAAATATCAAAAGAAGAGATCAAGTTAAATAAATATGACTTTGTTTGAGCTTATCACCCCTAGAGATTTACGCACTTTCTACGCCCTCAATCTCCAAGTGGCTATGGAGTGGCCTGTTCGCTATCAAGCAGTTATGGCGCGATTTAAGTGGATGAAAGCAAAGCACCTTGTTTAGATGTTATTTCACAAAGCTAGATACGAAGAATGATTGTAAATCACTTTTGGACAAAACTGTGCCAGTGGTATTACTAAATTAGAACATAACGGATTAGCTGACGTATGGGAAAGTAACGACGCGTTGCGAATCACTCTTAAACAGTTTGTTATACGTTTATTTCTCAACTACTCTCATTTTTATCATGGTTTGCATGCCTAAATCAGTTAACAACCATTTAGCTTGAGGATTGTCATTGTTAATAGCCACAAGCCCAAGAGCAACCATTTGAATTCGAATAGTATAAAGATCTTGCTGATCAACAGATAAACCGGATACATGTGGTGTTTCAGTGCGAACCCCACTGAATTGTTGTGCTATAAAATGGTTAACTTCGGCATCAAATGCTTGGTCAGCAAGAAAGGGAGCTATCGTAGAAAAAAGCTGAGACCACGTAACTTTTGCTGACCAGTTCTTATATTGAGTATCCATACCCATCGAGCGAGCATACATCTTATAGGTCCCTTTAAACTCCAGCTCACTATCCCAATCAGCCAACTCATCAAGAGGAAACAATGGAGTATTTACTTTGAGCTCGTCTAACTCTTGTTTAAGTAACTCATTATACTTGCGCAGTTCATTAATTTCGTTGAGTATTTCAGGAGATGCCGCTGAGTTAGCACGTACCCAACCTGTAGCGGGATAAGTTTTAATCGTTTTATTTAAACTTAATGCGACCTCTCCCGGTAATTGACCAGCATCGGTCCAAAAACGAATTAATCGTCCAGTACTAACTTTCTCACGAAATGCTTGAAGCTTTTGAAACATTTCCTCAGATACTTCACTTTTCGCTCGTGGAAGTTGCTCCGGTTCTTTATGCAATAAGGCTATAACTTTTAGACCTTTACTTACTGCATAATCAAATTCTTTTTCGGTATAGCTAAGCCCATCCTCAGCAGTCGAGCCATAGCGTCCACCAATTATTAGTAGGTAATAGTCGCAATCATCTATTACTTTTTTGATGAACTCCCATTGCTCTTCATCCGCAGCCGGGAATAGCTCCATACCAGCTGGTATACAGTCCATTTCCATTAAAGTCTGCAAAACACTTTGACGCTCTTCTTTAAGATCAACATATGTCGAGCTAACAAAAACTTGATATCTTTTATCCATGAATTCCTCACGTTTAAACGTATAACCCTTTTTAGACGCTTTTCATACTCCTATCATGCAGCCTTTCCAATCACAGTTCAATTGATAATCAATAGGTTAATGAGAGGTATTGGGTATTAGATTGCAAAATGACGCATAATTTTTGAGACTCCCTCGGATAACTACAGGTAAGGCAAACATACAATCACTGGTTGTGAGTGAACTTTCGCGCTGAGAAGGAATGGGGCACAAATGAGTCAGCTCAGATCAAGCTGACTCGAAGATGGACAGAGCCAATACAGAACAACCTGCTAAGTCTATTTACAACGTTGCTTCTCTGCCACAAAGTGACTCCTTACTGCTGCTCATCTTGTAGCTATGCCACGGTGTGATTTAGCCTGATTGATGGTGTGTTTTAACAGGCGGATGCACTATTTAAGTTTTTCAACATGCGTAATGATTTGTCCTGCAATTAGTTTTATTTTTTCTAATGTGATCGTTCTCTTATATGTCAGTCTCTAAAATTTTAGCCAACGTCTTGACTTTATTGACAATAGTGTTTGAATATTCGCCATCTAACTGTCTTAGAAAAGAATAAAATGGAACTAGCAATTAAAATGTCTGCAGCCAGCAAAGGCGCATATAAAGGTGAATATTCAGTAAGCAGCGGCGAAGTCATCGACTCAGATGTATTGACTCAAACTCACATCCACACAAACCGAGTGATGACCAGTAACGGGCCTGAGATTGCCGAAATTACCAGTAGCTCATCTGCTAAAACGGTTTTTTGGGTACGCTTTGATAGTGGACGTGAACTCAAGTACACAATCAATTCTGAAATTGACCTATTGAAAGGCCAGCGAGTTAGCCTACTATTCATCAATAGTAAAGCGAACACACGGCTAGTGGGCATTGCGAATCATAACTCCAACGAATATACAGACTTGTCTACTAAAGAGCGATACGCTTCTTGTTTAAGACCTAACAAAGATAAACTTCAATACACGTTTGCCTTTGGTGCGGGGCTGTTAACTGCCATTGCATATATGTTTGATGAATTTGCTAAAGGTCCAGGTGTAATTGGATGGATTGTCCTATCTGGCATTATGTTCATCGTTTGTGTTCTTACCGCATTTCTTGTTTATGGCCCAATCGCTGTATTGTTTGGCTGGCTGACAGACTTGGGTAATTTTGGGAAATTCAAAAGTGAAGTTAAGCAGAACCTAATCAAGATCCTGACAAATGGTGCGAATCAGTAGCCCAACTGCATTGTGACCCCCAAAATGTTTTAACTTATTACTGGATAGAAGAGATTTCAACAGACAGTTGCGCTTGTTGAGTTAAGTACATTTCTAATAAGCTTTGGCATAGAAAGCGTACATTATTTGGATGAATGAAAGTTATTGAAAAATTTGGGGAGTTAATTTTTCCCAAATTATTCTCATTTATTCGAGTACTGGGTTAACAAGGAATGGGGCATTTCTGTGTTACACATCCCGTCAGCACACCTTGGGCATAAACATTTTAGAAATAGCAGCATACCTATGTGATCGCTGCCACTGTCTAGTATGAATCTTTATTACTCTCTCACAGTATTACGTGACGTTTAAAATCACATTTGGAAGCGATGATGGTGTTGCTTCTGGCCAGGTCCAAGAGTAGGAAAAATACTGAAAATTGGCTCGAGACATTCGTGACGTTCGCCACCTAATGTTGATCTTACGAAGTGACCTAAGCGCTTTACTTGGACTGATGTGCTTTGCACTGGCAAAAGCAAGACAAAAAGACCCTAAAGCGCATCAATAAGTTGATTAATGACGTTAAACGTTCCTCTTTTGAGGGGATAGGGAAGCCTGAGTCACTAAAGGAGAACCTGTCAGGATTTTGGTCGCACCGTATTGATGATACGAACAGGTTGGTCTATGCCGTGGATAATCAGGCGATAACCATTATTTCATGCCGCTATCATTATTAGGCAATCCAAACATCAAAAATAGAAACATCAAAATAATAGGTACCAAAAGAAATGCGGAAAATTGTTTGTCTACTACTGTTGTTACTGTCTGGTTGTGTCGCTGTTTAGGGACAATCTTATAACATCGATATTGCAAATGAGGACTATGTACAGGTTAACTATGATTCGCCAATGACCAATTACAAGGCCATGCTAAGCGAATTTACCACGCATTGCGCCAAGTAAGACAAGGATTACGTCAATGAAAGTGCGATTACAAACGGTTGGGAAATTACTATGGCCGTTTATCGCTGCGTTGAGAAGAGAGAGAACAGTTAACCATTAAGCCACCAGCACAGTGGCTTTTTTGTGCCTAATTGATAGTATAGGCACAATTGTACACATAAATGGAGTGCAGAGAGAGTTCAATGAGCATTTATGAGTTCACCTTAAACATCGGCAACATCAATATCACGAACGACAACGATCTACTTGATGTGTCACGCAAACTATACGAGGGCGCTTGTTCTGACGCTGTGGTAATGTCTGTTGATGAAATGCTGTATATCGAATTTGAACGAGAGGCCGGAACGTTCGTTCAAGCGGTTACACAAGCAATTAAGGACGTAGAATCGGTCGAGGGCTACGATTTACAAGTTATCTCGATTGAGGGCGACCTTGTGAGTTTGGGCGAAGCTGCGGAGTTCACCGGGGTTAAGAAGAGCACACTAGCAAAATACAAAAAGGGTACATTTGGCGGCGGAGGCTTCCCTGTGCCAGTACGAAAGGCTTCAAAGAAAGACCCTCTTTGGAGACTTAGCGACATAGCAGATTGGCTATACAAAAAAAACAAGGTAGCAATGGAGCTAGTAGAACGCGCTCGTCTGATGGATGTAATTAACCATCATCTAGAGACCAGATTGATGAAGAATAGCGATAAGTACGCAAACCTATTCATCAATATCCAAACTAACCTAATAATTCCCATAAAGTCATAAAGTCTCAGCTGCCATCAGCGTATAGCTGGTAGCTTCTTTATGCGTATCGTAATTGCTTAAAAGGAGGATCAATAATTGAAAGACTATGATTTTTCAATAGTGGCTAAGTTTCAAGACAACATGAATGCAGACTCGCTTTGCAAGCCATCTAATGCGATCAAAGAGTTTAACCCATCCGATTACTTAACCGATCAACAGACTATCCAAGCCTATATTGATGAAGCAGCAAGCACTGGTGAACCAGCGATAATCGCCGATGCCTTAGCAGTTGTTTCACAAGTTAAGGGTATGGACAACACCTTACACCCGCGCGACAACCCTTCTTTATCGTCACTTATCGGGCTGGCCAACGTTCTAGGCATATCAGTTCGATTAGGTATCAACATTAAATAACTTATTCCAGTAGTTCGGTTGGGCCGAGTTACTGAAATAGTGCCCCGTCAGGAATCTAGTCAATTTAGTTTCACTTCTTACAGAACAGAAACTAACCCGCCAATTACCGGCTGCGACATCGCCTACAAGAAAAAACGGCGCGACAAGATTGATGATCTGAGCAAGGTTTTCGACAGAGCGTTTAGAGAAAGTAATGGACAAGTTCAGTCTCGTCCAAGAAATGGAATAAACTGCTCAAGAAGATTAGGATTAGTCGGATAATGAGTCAGTTATCAACGTTTTACTGTGTTCTTTACCGGTGTCCACAAGGCACTACGGGTAAAGCTTAATCCGTTACCTGACATTTGGTTAATGTAGTGAGGTAGCAGACTACTTCACCGAGCTATTTCGCCTTTCAATGGTGTTTGGATTGAGCTATTAGAATGGTCTTGTTGATGAGCAAATGGCTCAAAAACTGGCGATGTTCGTTAACGTACCACTCCAGAGTCAATAGTTACTATTGATAAGATAAAATACGTTAAGAAAAATTAATTATGAGTTTGGCTTTCAAAAATTTTATTTTTATTTCTTAATTTAAACCAAATTTTCTTTCTACCATTATTCTTCAAAATAAAACCTCCAAAACCACACCACTTTGGCCACTTGTTATTCTTTGAAGTAGGTCAAGCTTTGATTTTTGACTATTTGATTTTTTCTTTTTACTGATTTTTTTATTATTAGATACATTTATTAAATCAATGATTTTATTAGACATACAATGCCCCTTACTTAATGATTAGGGTGTACTGAACATGCGTTATTTTATGATATAGAATGAAGGGAGCTTACAGAGAAACTTATTAAGGATGACGCTGGGAAAACTGACTTTATACTTTTTTATCTGAAACAACTATTGATCAGAGCTACTACTTCCTTACCACTGGATTACAAGCGATAAGGAAGCTAAGTTTTGTAAGACTATTACAACGTCGTTACATTTTCTGCTTGAAGCCCTTTAGGACCTTTACCTACGGTAAAAGAAACCTTGTCGCCTTCAATAAGTTTTTTAAATCCATCCCCAACGATGTTGCGGAAGTGAACGAATAGGTCGTCGCCGTTATTTTGAGAAATGAAACCGAAGCCTTTAGCTTCATTAAACCACTTTACTGTACCAATTACTTGATTAGACATATTATGCCCCTTATATAAATTAAAATTAAGGTGCACTGAACATAAGTATTATTTTAAGGATATAGAATTAAGGGAGATACAGAGAAAAACTTGCTAGGGATGACACTGGAAAACTTACTTTATATTTTTTATCTTCAAACAACTCTTCGTCAGAGCAAAATCAACTATACACGTTTCAAAAATTAAAGATAGCTTTATTTTCTATTTTTATACTAATAATGCACGTTACAGACCCCGAAAGCGCGCCATATGAGCCGCTATAGAATGCTTTAAGCAACATTTTGACACCCAAGAGGAGCATTGTTCCTTATCATCCTACTATAATCATAGAGCAACCTATATGAGTTAAAAAGCCGTTTTCTGTACTCGGTCTATCGTACTGATTTTTTCATATTAGGTCGTTTCAGTCTTCAAGGTGTTAAAGTTGGTATACTAAAACTAAATTATTATAAATGAGCGCAAACATGAAACAAAAGAACTACAACAAACTTAACGATGAAGAGTTAGAGTTTGTTAATGACAAGGTCGCAGCCTTACTCCTAACAAGTCCTAGGAGTGCTCGTTTGTTGCTCTGGATAATGGTGAGTCTTTCAATTGTGATGGTTGGTTGGGCATCTTTTTCTGAGATAGATAAAGTCATTGTCGGTTTAGGGAAAGTCATTCCTTCCTCACAGGTTCAAGTTATACAAAACTTGGAAGGCGGGTTAATTAAAGAAATTTTAGTAAAAGAAGGTCAATTAGTCGAAAAAGGTCAACCATTAATTCTCATCGATGACACGCTCTTTCTTTCAGATTTTCGTGAGCATGAACAACAAGTCGCTAACTTGAGTGCATCTGTATTACAATTGACAGCCTCGATAAATAGCGTTCAAGTTAACAATGACTTTGACATTAAAGATTGGCGACAAAATGTCACACTAAACTATGACCAGCTAATGTTCCCATCATTTTTAGAAGAAACTCAACCTGAACTAATCCTACGTCAAAAAGCTGAGTATCTAGAAAACTTAAATAATATACGCAACCAGCTATCAGTGATTGATCAGCAAGTCATACAGAAACAACAGGATTTG
Organism: Vibrio sp. Vb1018; assembly: GCF_033338775.1. Classification (NCBI taxonomy): domain Bacteria; kingdom Pseudomonadati; phylum Pseudomonadota; class Gammaproteobacteria; order Vibrionales; family Vibrionaceae; genus Vibrio; species Vibrio sp. Vb1018. Next base: position 980 of record NZ_JAWOTI010000020.1, on the reverse strand, counting down.
ATTGAAATAAAAGCACGAGTAGAAAACTTACGTAGGAGTTATCAATATGCAAAAAAGGAACTGGATATTACCAAACCTCTAGCTGACGAAGGTATAGTTCCACGCATTGAATTACTTAAATTACAACGACAAGCCAATGATAGCAGGCGTGAAATGACATCTAGCAAGCTTAAAATTCCCGTATTAGAGTCATTAATTCAAGAGTTCATGCTTAAACGAATAGAGGTCGCGCTACAATTCCGATCTGAACAACAAGAAAAACTTAATAGCACCCAAGATCAACTATCTTCTTTGGTAAAGTCTACAGTTAACTTAGAAGATAAAGTCAATAGAACCGTGGTTTACTCACCAGTAACGGGAAAAATTAAAACGTTGAGCATAAATACAGTTGGTGGAGTTATTCAACCAGGTATGGATATCGTTGAAATTGTGCCAACCGAAGACGCTCTACTGATAGAGGCAAAAATAGCACCAAAAGATATTGCATTTTTACGTCCTGAGTTACCTGTTATTGTCAAGCTTACCGCTTATGATTTTAGTAAGTACGGTGGTTTAAAAGGGGAGTTAGAACACATTAGTGCAGACACAATCCAGGATGAAGAAGGTAACGACTTTTATGTAGTACGTATACGTACTGATAAAACTAATCTCGGTGATAAAGATCTACCAATCATTCCAGGAATGACAACATCAGTTGACATAATAACCGGAAAGAGGACCATTTTAGAATACTTAATGGGGCCAATTCTAAATACAAAAACTACAGCCGATGATTAACTTATACTGTGTTCAAAAATCGATATGTCCGTTATCATTGAAAATGTTTAACTTCCTATGAAATCGGAGCATCTCGTGTGACATTTATTCTGCCAGAGGGGGGAAGCTTAACTTGATAACTTTTCGGATAAAAATGGAAATGCTCATTGAAGGTGGTTCAATAAGGCGTCTTCTAATTGTTGGTTTGCTTTGATTTCCCGTAT
>NZ_JAWOTI010000019.1:34369-102971 GCF_033338775.1 Vibrio sp. Vb1018 | reverse complement strand
AGTTCTTTTAGTTGTTGATTTCATAACACTCTCCAATTTTGGGGTGGAAAGTGTCAACCTTATTTAGGACGGCACATCTACGATCTAAAAAGCCCAATACAATTTGGGCTTTTTTCTTTCAAAATCAAAATAATAAAATTTTGAGAAATAAGGCGTAAGGATTAATCAATGTTCGGATTGACACGAACAATATCGCTCTCTTCTCCGCTGAATTGTTTTTTAAGCTCTTGTTTTGATTTAAAACTGATTTCACCACCGGCTGCAACCGTCATATGCTGCGCATCAGTATTATGTTTTGATTGATACAACATCACAGCTTGCATACACGAATCTCGCTGCTCTTTAGAAAGTGTTGTACCCTCAGGCCATCTTCCCGTTTCTACTGCATACACTAAGCGATCATAAACTTCTGGAGTCATCGCTTGTAATAGTTGTTCTGCGTCCATAGTGTACCTTCTTATTACATTCTATTTACAGAACATAACGGGTTAAGAAACTGAGTCAAGAATACGAAAATGAATTGGTGTAACGGATCACAAGCAAAGCCATGAAAAGAACAAACTGGTTACTTCTCAGCCTCGCATGTTTTGCGCTATCGGGCTGTTTTGAAGGTAACGTGACAACCGAAGAGTTGTGCCAAAAAACACCAGAGCTGCGTTGCGAGCAGCTCAATATGGATGACGGCCAATGTCGAATTCCAAGAACAAATTTGGTTTGGCATCGGTTTGAGCAATTGAAAAACCCATCAGAGGCCAACCAAATCATCGAATACGGTCTGGTCGCTGAATATAGGAAATGCTTAGAACTCGCCTCCCAGATCACCCCTATTGATCAAAGTGCTCTCAAAAGACAACGCTTTAATGCATTGGTACACAGTATTGATGAGCTAGAGCGCATCGTAAACGAGTTAAAAGGCTCAGAAGACCCGGCTACTTTGTATTTCTTATGGTCTCAAACGGGAGATACTCAAGCTCGGCGCGCATTTTTACAAATGGAAGGGTCTCCCCAATTAAATAATGCTGAGATGCAATATGCATTAGCCACTTTTTATACCAACCGAGATACCAAGAAAACCCTGGAGCTTCTTAATAACGCGTTGTCTTTATCTGATGAAGACAACATCAATCCGGTCATTCTCAAGTCAATGGCAAGTATTCATCAGGGGCTTGGAGACAAAGAGCAAGCGTATCTATGGGCAATGGTCGCGAAAAGATTCGACGTACCGCTTGCTGATGAAAAGCAGCTCCAACGTATGTTCAATTTCAGTCATCCAGAGCGATATAAGCAGTTGGATGAATTAGCCGAATCGGTGGCGAAAGCCATAGAGAAAGGTATCTATTCCCCAGCAATGATACCCAGTGAGATATAAACGAAAAACTCCCGCAATGAGCGGGAGTTTTTATTTAAGTCGAGCGACACTCAGATCACTGTTGAGCTTGAATCATCCTGAAAGGATAAAACAATCTCGAGCACAATTTTGTCGTTATTATTCTGATTTGTTGAAAATTAACGACACAGAATTAACACAAAAACGCTCTCCTGTGGTCTGTGGGCCATCTTCAAAAACGTGCCCTAGATGGCTATCACACGTTGCACAACGAATCTCTGTACGTACCATTCCGTGACTTAGATCTTCTAAATAACGCACCGCTTGATCGTTGATAGGCGCATCAAAACTTGGCCATCCGCAGCCAGAGTCATACTTGTTATCAGAGACAAAGAGAGGGGCATTACAACAAGTACAAGCATAAACACCAGTTTCCTTATTATGCAGTAGCTTACCGCTGAAAGGAGGCTCTGTACCTTGCTCTCGGCAAACACGGAACTCTTCATCAGACAGTTGCTCACGCCACTGTTCATCTGACTTCGTCACTTTTTTCCCGCTTTGTTCCACGACTTTCGGCTCCTTATTTACTGTTCTTGGTATTGACTTTTTTAGCAAAAAACTTGCTTCTCTTAACAGTTGTAGCACATACTTTCTCACCAGGACACCATGCGTAATTAATTTGATAAGAGCACTTATCTCACCAGTTATATTACGCCAACTGGGCTACAGAAGAATCAGTTAAAAGTTTAAAAAACGTACATTTGCAAAGAATTGTTAAAAAAAGCGTCGCTTTTTTTTGACTTTAAACAAGTTAAGTCCGATTATCACTTGCAGATGTTTACTGGATTCTGTAATTTTACTACCAGTTATCTTTAATCAGAAATTAAGTTGTGGAGCAACTATAATGACTATCAAAGTAGGTATTAACGGTTTTGGCCGTATCGGTCGTTTCGTATTCCGTGCAGCGCAAGAGCGCAACGACATCGAAGTAGTAGGTATTAACGACCTTATCGATGTAGATTACATGGCATACATGCTTAAGTATGACTCAACTCACGGCCGTTTCAACGGTACTGTTGAAGTTGAAGGCGGTAACCTAATCGTTAACGGTAAAACTGTACGTGTTACTGCAGAGCGCAACCCTGAAGACCTAAAATGGGACGAAATCGGTGTTGACGTTGTAGCTGAAGCAACTGGTCTTTTCCTAACTGACGAGACTGCACGTAAGCACATCACTGCTGGCGCGAAAAAAGTTGTACTAACTGGTCCTTCTAAAGACGCTACTCCAATGTTCGTTAACGGCGTAAACTTCGACACTTACGCTGGTCAAGACATCGTTTCTAACGCTTCTTGTACTACTAACTGTCTAGCGCCTATCGCTAAAGTTCTTAACGACAAGTTCGGTATCGAATCTGGTCTTATGACTACAGTTCACGCAACTACAGCAACTCAAAAAACTGTAGATGGTCCTTCTGCTAAAGACTGGCGCGGTGGTCGTGGTGCTTCTCAAAACATCATCCCATCTTCAACTGGTGCTGCTAAAGCTGTAGGCGTTGTACTTCCAGAAGTAAACGGCAAACTAACTGGTATGGCTTTCCGTGTACCAACTGCTAACGTTTCTGTAGTTGACCTAACTGTTAACCTAGTTAACGGTGCTTCTTACGAAGACATCTGTAAAGCGATGAAAGAAGCTTCTGAAGGCGAACTAAAAGGCGTTCTAGGCTACACTGAAGATGCAGTTGTATCTCAAGACTTCATCGGCGAAGTTTGCACTTCAGTATTCGATGCTAAAGCTGGTATCGCGCTAACTGACAAATTCGTTAAAGTTGTATCTTGGTACGACAACGAAATCGGTTACTCAAACAAAGTTCTAGACCTAATCGCTCACATCTCTAAGTAATTAGAAAGTTAGCAATTAGCGAATAACTTCGTTAAAGAAAAGGCGGCTCTAGAGTCGCCTTTTTTGTATCTGGAATTTGAGAGAATGCAGGCTCGATGTTGCATTTAATGTGCGAAGCGCGTCTAAAAGCTCTCCCCCAGCGATAGGAAACTACACATGGATTTAAAAACTCTCCCAGCCCTAACGGTGCTATCTGATAACGTCACTATCGTTGAAGTTGATCAGATAAAAATCGTCCGCGTGATTCATGACAAAGCAACGGCAGGCATCTCGCTACACGGTGGTCATGTCGTGTCGTTCACGCCTGAAGGTCAAGAAGATCTGATCTGGATGAGCGAAAAAGCTGTCTTCGATGGTAAAGCTGCTCTTCGCGGTGGTATTCCGGTTTGTTGGCCTTGGTTTGGGCGTATTGCTGCTCCAGCTCACGGCTTTGCCCGCACCGCAGAATGGGAGTTGGTTGAACATCGTGAGAACCATAACGGTGTGATTGTTGAACTTGCTCTGTTCCCGACAGAAGAAATCCACGATATTTGGCCCCATATGTTTGACGCTCGTTTGGTGATTGAAGTGGGCGATGAGCTAAAAGTGACGCTCAAAGTCATGAACATTGATGACGAGGCTTGGACCTTCTCTGGCGCATTACATACTTACCTAAACGTTGGAGACATTAAGCAAGCACAAACGACAGGCATGGGTGCCGAGTACATTGATAGCTTGAAAGCTGATGCGGTATGCCAAGGTGGTAATGTTCTACAACTAACTGACACCATTGACCGCGTTTACACGCAACCAGAAGCGAAAATTTTGGTAAAAGACCCGGTATTGGATCGTACGCTAAGCGTACACAACCAAGGCCACAACTCAGCAGTATTATGGAACCCTTGGGCAGAAGGTGCGCAAAGCATGGGTGACATGGCTGACGATGGTTATCAAACCATGTTGTGTGTGGAGTCTACTGTTCATGCACCAAGTATTGAGCAAGGTCAAACCCTCCAACCAGGTGAGACACATGAACTTGTCACTGTCATTTCAGCGCAGTAAGAATCACCATATAAAGGCCGGGATACCCGGCTTTTTTTGTAATAAAAGCTCTGCTTAGATGGTCCTATCTTTACTAACTTATTGGTTACTGGTCACTTTTGACGGTTTCATTAATAAATATCAAAAAAATTGATCATATAAACCGATAGCATACCGATACAAAACTCATAAATAATAAAAATATCAGGAATTAGTCTATGTTAGAGAGATACCGAAATCAAAGTGTCGGATTCCAGTTGAAACTGGTGATCACTTTGTGTCTATTCATTGCTTTCAGCAGTATTGCAGCGCTTGTTTACCGCAACGCTTCCGATGTTCTATTGGAAAGCACACTGAAAGAACACCAATCTAAAGTAGAATCAATGGCAAAAACCATTGCTGGCCAATTCGATGCTTACCTGCACACCGCTAAAGTCCTCGAATCTACTTTTCGCAATGGCTACCTTGCCGGTGTCTATGTCGAAAATTACACGGTTGACTTCATGGGACATGAAGTACCAAACATCACTCAATACAGTGAAAGCTTAATTAATGACACCAAGTTGGTCGACAGTTTCACACGTGATACCGGCGCTATAGCAACGCTATTCGCACCATTGGGTGACGACTTTATTCGGGTGTCCACCTCCCTAAAAGATCCACAAGGTCAGCGAGCGGTCGGAACCACGCTAGGCATCAACCATCCTGGTTATCAGCAACTTAAAGCAGGACAACCGTATTACGCTCAAATTAAATTGTATGGCGAGCGCTACATTACCTACTATGCCCCAATCAAAGATGCGACAGGAAAGGTAGCAGGCCTATCGTTTATTGGCTTACCAGTAGACCAAGCGACACAAACCTTATTCGATGCACTCGAAGAGATAAAATGGGGCGACACTGGTTACACCATTATCGTTGATAACGACGACAACAATCTTGGTAAATACCTACTTCATCCAGCAAAAAGCGGCTCAGATTCGTCAATACTAGAAGTCGCCGACTACAATGGTCACAAGCCTTTTGGTCAGATTTTCGAACAATCTAGTGGATTAATTCGCTACCCTTTCGAGTACCAAGGTAACGTAGGCGAAAAGTATCTTGTCTACACAGAGGTTCCAGGTTGGAATTGGAAACTGCTAGGCGGTACGTTTATCAAAGAAGTTACAAAAGGTAGCGACACGCTTCTCACACTCATTGCCATCATTTCTTCGGTAGCGGCAATCATTACTTTTGTTGTACTGACGCTTTTCTTGAATCGCAGCTTACAACCTCTCACGACTCTAAACTCATACATGACTCGCTTAGCGGGCGGCGAAGTCAGCTTGAACATTCCAGCGTCTCGTAAAGCATCAAAGAATGAAATTACGAACCTGAGCTCGGGTGTCGCCAGTATGGCAAGTCAGCTCAATGAACTCGTTGGTAAGATCCGTTCAACAAGCGACTTAGTGGAGAGCAACTCCACCAGCGTTGCCAACGATGCACATAGCAATTTGACCCAAGCCGACCGACAACAACAAGAAGTCGAGCAAGTTGTGACAGCGATTGAAGAAATGGCCTCTTCCGCTCAATCTGTCGCACAACAAGTCGAAAGCATTGCGGAAAACGTACGCTCAGCAAATACTGATAGTCAATCTGGTCTCGCGATTGTTGAAGGCGTATGTATCGACGTTGCTCAACTTAACGATCAATTGGATCAATCAGCAACGGCTATCGAGCAAGTAAATCGCGATAGCGAGAGTATTCAAACCGTCACTAAAATGATTGATGAAATTGCTGAGCAAACCAATTTACTTGCCTTGAATGCCGCTATTGAAGCTGCTCGAGCAGGTGAACAAGGCCGTGGCTTCGCAGTTGTAGCAGATGAAGTGCGCACACTTGCGCACCGAACCCAAAGCTCAGTTCAAGATGTCGTGGAAATTATCGAGAAACTAAAAGGGTCGACTCATAATGCAGTTAATATGATGACAGACAGCCAACGCAGTGCAAACCAGGTCTTGGACAAAGCACAAGACGCGGGCACAGCATTAGAAGCCATCGCAGTACAAGTGCAGTCGATAGCCTCTCAAGCCGACGCCATTGCAGCGACTTCAGAAGAACAAGCTCAAGTTTCACAAGAAATTGCAGCAAATGCCCATTCTATCAGTGAACTTAACCGAGAAAGCCGCAACACGAGCGCAAAAACCTCGCAAAGTGCCATTGAACTTCAACAACAAGCACGAAACTTGAAAGAGCAAGTCGACTTCTTCCACTAATACTTAATAAGAGCCGACCCAGTCGGCTCTTTTTGTTTCACTTGAGACCATGCTTTTTGATAGAATTTGCCGCCCTACTTTCTGTTCGAGATCGTCATGAACTATCAATGCCCTCTATGCCACCAAGCTCTAGCGTTAAATGAAAAAACGTTTAAGTGCGAAAACAATCATCAGTTTGACTTAGCAAAAGAAGGCTACGTTAACTTGATGCCAGCGCACCACAAACGTTCTAAAGATCCTGGTGACAATAAAGAGATGATGCAAGCTCGTCGTCGATTCCTTGAAGGAGATTACTACAACCCAATGCGCCAAGAAGTGGCGCAGCTGTGTGCAACATACACTGAGGGGAGCACTCATCAATTATTAGATATTGGTTGTGGTGAAGGTTACTACACAGATCAAGTACAAAGGACGATAGAAACACAAGCGAACCATGCCACGATTTATGGCTTAGACATTTCCAAAGTTGCCATTCGTTACGCGGCGAAGCGTTACACGCACTGCAACTTTAGTGTGGCTTCTAGTCACCGACTTCCCTTCGCAAATGAATCCTTAGATGCCATTTTGCGCATTTATGCCCCGTGTAAAGCTGAGGAGCTGCAGCGCGTTGTAAAAAACGACGGCGTTGTTGTAACGGTTACTCCTGCTAGCCGCCACTTATACCAACTGCGTGAGCGCATTTATCAAGAAGTTCGTCTTCACAATGAAGAACCAGAACATATTGAAGGGTTTGAATTAGAGCACCAGCAGCATCTTAACTATGTTATGGACTTGAAAAACGGAGCCGCAATCGATTTATTGCAAATGACGCCATTCGCATGGAAAGCAACCGATGCTCTTCGTGAAGAGTTGAAATCCGCTACACTTTTCCAATGTGAGGCTGATTTTATTTTGCGTGTATATCGCAAAAAAACACTCAATTAATAAGTCAAAAAAACAACAAACGCAAATAGTTATCATTTATATTGATTCATTGCTCAGCCTCCATTAATATCATCCGGACATTTTTGGAGGCTTTTCAATGCGCTTTTCTACTTTGAGCTTGCTCTTTGCAGGCTTACTTACTGGTTGCTCTTCATATACGCACACCAACTCTCACGCAACCTCAGCGGAAGTCACTAGTTTTTACGACTATCAACTATACACCCCTTCTGGCGAGCACATCGCTCTAAGCAAACTGCCAATTGAGCTGCAACAAGCAGATGTCATTCTTATTGGTGAATGGCACACACACGCCGGCGTTCATCGCTTTCAAACCGATATGCTCAAACAACTTACGTCCTACGACCGCTCACTCGCGTTATCTATGGAACAATTTACCCGCGACAAACAACCTGTTGTTGACGCTTACCTACGTGGGGAGATCGGCGAACAGTACTTAATGAAACAAGCCAACGCTTGGCCCAATTATGAAAGCGACTATCGCCCTCTCGTGGAGTTTGCTAAGCAGAAAAATCTCCCGGTCATTGCAGCAAATGCACCAAAGAGCATTGTCCGATGCATTGGTCGACAAGGGCTAGATTACATTAACAAGCTCGATGATGATCAGCGGATGTTCATTGCACAAGCCATCAACACTGGTAGTAGTCCGTACAAAGAAAAGTTCATGGCATCCATGCATCACGGTAAGCCAGAGCAGACGGAAAAACAGTTTGCAGCTCAAGTTACTTGGGATGAAACTATGGCGGAATCTATCGTTAGCTATCTAGACGACAACCCAGGCGCTCAGATTGTCCATGTTGCGGGCAAGTTTCACACCGAGCAAGGGTTGGGTACGGCAGCATCAATCTTAAGCCGCAACCCGAGCTTAAAAGTGGTTGTAATTAGCCCAACAGATAACGTGCTTTCTGATAATACAGACTATCAGTTAGAGGTTCTCGCACCACCAGTACGGTATGTACAAGATGCTCACCGCATGGCGGCATATCAACATCTAACTAAACGCAATAACGATCTTCAATGTAAGTAGCTGGTCTTCAATTTAAGTTACTACCTTGTCGTTGCGTTGCATCATCACACCGCTCCGAGTTCATAGAGTGACAACGGTCTGCTTCCTGCTGGTCTATTTTTTGCTAAAGATCACCAATAGAAACTAGAAGCGGCAAAAGCAGACCTGTTTTTATCCAAATAGCTTCAGAAATAAACTTTGCCGCCGATAAAAATATAACTGCTTTTTACCCGCACTCAGTGACCGAGTGTCGATGTTCCAAGGAGTATTCGATGAATCCAGTAGGAAGCACTTCTGTTAATAGCTATGCCAAACAATCTGTCGCCTCTAAACAAGCAAGTATTGCACAAGAAGAAACTAGTGCTTCGCCGCTGAAAGTCGAACACAATAAGGTGACGCTTTCGACCGAAGGCAAAGCGCTACTTGCCGCTCTGCAACAAATCGAGCACGACAGCAAGAAAATAGAAGCAGAAGATAAATCTGTTGGTGAAAAGGTCGAATCTTTCACGCATGGTGCGCTTGGCATGGATCACCCTGATAAAATCGAGAAAGAAGAGGATGGCTCATATTCTGCGGGTCAATACCTGTCTGCGGCACTTACCGTTGGTGGCATCATATTGGCATTAGTCTGATAACCAGTCTGATAATCGTCACGACAACAAATCCTATTTGAACCAAACACTTACTGCAGCCCATAATTTAATAAGCCAAAGAACGATATGATGCAAACGTAAGTGAATTCGACCGCTCTTGTGGCCCGATAATACATGCTCGTTTATTGCTCCCTAAACTAGGTTTCTTGTGAAGGCACTGAATGGATAACTTTAGTCCATGCTTTCAACTCCTAAGCGTAATCCAAGCCCACGTTTGTGGGCTTTCTTCTTTCCAAACTAACGAACGTTAGAGAGCGACTCATTTTTTCTGCAAAACCAAACAAAAACGACAATTTGGTTAAACTTTTATTACCGAAACAAAACTTTCATAAATCATTGCTTTAATGCCTGCGCTTTCAATAAACAAGGAAAATATAATGAAGCGCTTAGTATCTCCAATCGTTACGGCAGTGGCTGCATCTACCCTCTCTTTCAACGCACTCTCAGCTGAAATCAAAAACGTCATTTTGATGATCGGCGACGGCATGGGTCCTCAACAAGTAGGTTTACTCGAGACCTACGCAAAACACGCACCTAACTCGGTTTACAAAGGCGAAAGCACAGCATTATACAAACTCGCTCAAGAAGGTGTGATTGGATCATCACTGACCAATCCAGAAGACGCAATTGTCGTCGACTCTGCGTGCTCAGCTACGATGCTAGCGACAGGAATCCCTACCGCTTCTGAAGTCATTGGCATTGATAGCCAAGGCAACCATGTCGAAACTATTTTGGAAAAAGCCAAAAGTAAAGGTAAGGCAACAGGGCTCGTCTCTGATACACGCATGACCCACGCAACGCCAGCAGCATTTGCCGCTCATCAACCACATCGTTCACTAGAAAACAGTATTGCGGCGGATATGCTCGAAACTGGCGTAGACGTGATGATGTCTGGGGGACTTCGTCATTGGATTCCAAAGTCGACAAACGACAAGGGAGAGACATACGAGCAACTTGAAAAGCTCACTCAAGGTAATGTCTACCTAAAATCGAAACGCAAAGACGAACGCAACTTGCTTGCCGAAGCGCAAGACCAAGGCTATAGCTTAGCTTTCAGCCGCGATATGCTCACACAAGCTAAAGGTGACAAATTACTTGGACTTTTTGCTTACTCGGGCATGAACGATGGTATTGCCTACAGTCAAAGCAAAAACGATCCAAAACGCACGCAGCCATCGCTGAAAGAAATGACCACCAAAGCAATCGACATTCTTTCAAAAGACAAAGACGGTTTTTTCTTGATGGTTGAAGGCGGCCAAATTGACTGGGCTGGCCACAGTAACGATGCAGGTACGATGCTGCATGAAATGCTTAAATTCGATGAAGCGGTAAACTCAGTTTATGAGTGGGCAAAAGGCCGTGATGACACCCTGATCATTGTTACTGCAGACCACGAAACCGGCTCTTTTGGCTTTAGCTACTCATCAGCAAACTTGCCTAAACCACAAAAACGCGACGGCGAAGCATTCAAAAATCAGGATTACGCGCCAAACTTCAACTTTGGTCAGTTCGAGATCCTCGATGGCTTATACAACCAAAAGAAAAGTTACTACGGCATGATCAGTGAATTCCAAGCGCTTGATAAGAAAGAGCAAACTCCAGAGAAGTTTGCGGAAGTCGTGAACGCAAATAGCGATTTTTCGATTACGCCTGAGCAAGCAGAACGCGTATTAGCAAGTAAACCAAATCCATACCGACTCGCTGGACACAAATACTTAAGCGAAGAGAACGTTCCGACAATCAATGACTTTGATGCTTTCTTTCCTTACAACGACCGTGGCAACTTGCTAGCGCGTGAGCATGCAACAAAGCAAAACACAGTATGGGGGACGGGTACTCATACGCATACTCCTGTCAACGTATTTGCTTGGGGACCTGCAGAAACTATCCTTCCAGTATCAAAAATCATGCACCACTCGCAACTAGGCGAGTACTTGAAGCAACAAATTAAATAATCAACTTGCACTTACTTCACAACTCGTGATGTTTCAACGCTCTCGCAAGGGAGCGTTTTTTTATGCATGAAAACAGTTGACGTTTTAAATCGTACACCACAATAATTATGGGTCTTTAATTATATGAATAAAGAAAATGTGCGAAATCTTTGCTAAGCAACCCCAAGACAACTATCAGTTCATCACCCGCTCTATCCGTATTGATGGTCACGCGACCAGTGTAAAACTTGAAGCGAGCTTTTGGACAATTCTTGAGGAAATCGCTAGTGCTCAAAACATGACGGTTCCTAAATTCATAAGCACTGTTTATCAAGAAGCACTCGAATACAATGGTGAAGTGAACAACTTTGCCTCCTTACTCAGATGCGCCTGCCTCACGTACGCTCGCCAACCTCAAGAGACCACTCGTCAAGCACTTGCGCAACTTAACAGTTAATAGCAACCAACCGACCAATAACCATCCTAAGCTATGTATCCGTATTATAACCCCTTGAGCATCTTCTAATTTGTCGTACTAGAGTACTACCCAGACTCCTTTTGAAATCGCTAACCTATGCGGACTATCAAGGAGTACCCATGACAAAAATGATTCACACCATGATCCGAGTAAGTGATCTGGACCGCTCTCTACAATTTTACTGTGACGTACTTGAACTAGAAGTCGCTGATCAATACATCTTTGATGGCTTTTCTCTAACCTATCTAGCCAACCAAGAAACAGGCTTTGAATTGGAACTGACGCACAATCACGACCAAAGTGAGCCCTACACTCACGGCTCAGGCTACGGCACCTTGCCGTCAGCGTGGAGGACATTGAACAAGCCCACAAACGCATTAAATCTCTCGGCATTGAAACTGGTGACATCAAAGCCTTTGACCATCAACAAAAGCATTTAGCAACGTTCTTTTTTGTAACCGACCCTGATGGTTACAAAATTGAGTTCCTGCAACGCCAAGGGCGTTACCTATAACAAAAAGAGTAAACATTATGATGCACTTGACGGCTACCTTTCATGCACAACCGGGAAAAGAACAAGAGTTGAAAGAGGTACTTACCCAAGCGCTTGAACCTACTCGCAATGAAGAAGGTTGCGTTCGTTATCAATTGTTCCAAGATAAAGACAATGCATGCCACTTCGTTTTTCAGGAGCAATTTAAAGACCAACAAGCATTTGAGCTTCATGGTAAAACAGAACACTTTGCTCTTTTGATTAGCCAGATCGACAACTTGTTAGAATGCGAGCCGAAACTGGTGTTCTTCGACGAACTGTAACAATAACGCTAACCGAAGATCAAAAAAGGCACTCTACCTAGAGTGCCTTTCACTTGTTAGGACCTGTGATTAAGCGTCTTGCTTCTCCACCATATGCAAATGCACATCTTGTTGTGGGAAAGGAATCGAAATACCTTCTCGGTCGAAGCGTAGTTTCACTTCTTTTGTCACATCCCAGTATACATCCCAGTAATCATCCGTTTTTACCCAAGGACGCACAATAAAATCTACAGAAGACGTATTTAATGTATGAACTTTGATCATTGGCTCTGGAGTGCGAAGTACCGAAGGGTGAGAGGTAATGATATCAGACAATACTGACTCCGCTTTTAAGAGGTCATCCGCATAGCCAATGCCAAACACCATATCCACGCGGCGAATGCGTTCATGCGTGACGTTCTTAATAACATCTCCCCAGATTTTGCTGTTAGGAACAATAATAATTTGGTTATCAAACGTACGGATTGTGGTGTTCACCAAACTCATATGGCTTACCTTGCCATCCACACCGCCAGCATACACAAAATCACCAACATCAAATGGGCGATAAATAAGCAGCATCATACCCGCCGCGAAGTTGGATAACGTGTCTTGCAACGCGAAACCAATAATCACACCAGCAATACCGAAACCGGTTAGGATTGGCGCTAGGTTCAAACCAAGCTGAGATAAGCCCACCATGATACCGATCACCCACACGAATTTGCCGGACATCGAGATAAAGAAGTCCTGCATCAAGTGGGAAAGTTTTAAGTTTTTCGATGCAACTGCTTTACGGACGACTTTGCGCGTTAACTTAGCCAGTCCGCGAGCGATCAATAAAATCAGCGCAAAAACAAACAACTGGAAGATATGCTGCGGTGCATTCTCGGCAAACCAATCCAGTGCCGAGTTGGACCAGTGACTCAATATTGACCACACAACTTTGGTATTTAGTAAATCATGGGTGATATTACCCGTCACTTCAAAAATTTGGCGTTTGTATTCAGACGTTTCTAAACCGACTTTATCACCAATTGAAATCAGGTTGCGTAAGCTTTCTGTCGCAATATTTAGCCTTTGTTTAGTAATGAGCTGACTAAGTTGCAACGACGCTTTTTCCGACTCTGGGCTAGACGAAAGTTGGGAGCCAATGATCTCACTTTGCTGACTCAAGTACTCAATAGAAGCAGACAGTAAGCGCATACGTTTATCAATTTTATCTTTTAGTTCCGCTTCTGCACGCTCGTTTTGGGCCCCTAGCTCCTTCAACCAAGCGAGATTTTGCCAGCTCGAATCGAAGCTAACATCAAGATAACGCTGTAGCTCTCGATAATCATTAACAAGAGCAAGCTTCTCTTCATCCTTAGCCTTATTTAAATCCTCGACGACTTTCTTTATTTTTTCCGATAGATAGTTCGTTGCGTCCTCAGAGTATTGTTCTTGTTTTTTAACTAGCAAGATCAGCTTGTCGCGAGAGATAGTTTCACGTTCAATCGCTGACGCTAACTGGCTTCTTAATTCTTCATTCTTTTGGAATAGTTGCAGTTGAAGGGCATCACGCTCGTCGCCACTCGCTTGCGAGAGGCTTTGGGATAAATCCACAATCTCTCGGTTCAAGTTGTCAATCGAGATTTCGGCTGCAGAAGGCTCTTGGATATCGTCAGTAGCAGTCGCATGAACAGCCATTGGGGAGAGCATAATGACGGCAAGTGCGAATAATGTCACCCAAGATGTCAGGCGCAGTTTCTGGGGGAAATGAAACGTCATGTTTACCTCATAGGAAACAATCCTGATCAAAACAATCAGGAATAGAAGTGTAAAGCGTTGAAATCATACTCCTAAGTTTACAACACTAAATAATAAACTGAGCAGCATTTCGTTAGCGAGATGTCAAAGTTGGGAGCCCCAATAGCAAACAAGCCTTTCATTTAATCAATGAAAGGCTTGTTTGTATTCGACTAAGGACGGTTGGGATGATTTAAAATATGGTCTTCCCAATCCACCACATCAATCTCGTAAACGACTTTGTTACGGACACTTTCCCCTGCCGCATGCATTGCGGACTTAGAGCCTGTAATCAGCGGATGCCATTCTGGTAAAGGCTGCTTTTCAGCCAACAGACGGTAAGCGCACGTGTGTGGCAGCCAAGTAAAATCGTCAATGTCTTCTCGGGTCAGCTTGGTGCACTCTTCACCCGAAGTGAAACGGTTTGGGTAATCCTTACACGAACACGTTTTACTGTTCAGCCAGCTACAAGCCACATTGGTATAGTAGATTTCATCGGTATCTTCATCCATAAGCTTATGCAAACAACATTTGCCACAACCATCACAGAGAGATTCCCATTCCTCTTCTGTCATCTGCTCTAACGATTTACTTTGCCAAAATGGAGTGCTCATACTTCAAGTCTCACCAAGGGAATTTAGGGGGCGATTTATACTCTTCTCAACGCAAAAGTTCAAGTTTTGAGAAGATCTTGCATCCTTCCCACATAACGGTGGAGATATTCAACTACTTTCGTTTTACTGTTCTATCCTTAAACAAGTTTCCATTACTCAATTTATCAAGAAGGCATTAAGGAGTTTTCATGGGTATTATTTCTTGGATTATTTTGGGCTTAATCGCCGGCGCACTTGCTAAATGGCTCATGCCAGGAAAAGATGGGGGCGGTTGGATTGCAACAATGTTACTTGGTATTGCAGGGGCATTTGTAGGTGGCTTCCTTGGCGGCATTCTCGGTTTCGGCGAAGCAACTGGCGTCAACATTGGTAGTATCATTACCGCAACACTAGGCGCATTTATTCTGTTGTTTGTTTATAACCGTTTCTTAAAATAATCACGATGATTTAAAAGCAAAAAACCAAAAAGGGAGCGTAATGTTAAGCGCACCCTTTTATTTTTTTCTTTCTTCACTCTTCCAATCCACGTCAAAATGACCATAATTGCCCCCTTAATTTTTAAGAGGTTTACATTATGGATTGTCGATTAGGATGTGGAGCGTGTTGTATTGCGCCAAGTATCTCTTCACCAATACCTGGAATGCCCAAGGGCAAACCTGCAGGTGTTCGTTGTGTGCAACTCAACGACGACAATTTGTGCAAGCTATTTGGTAAGCCTGAACGCCCCAAAGTCTGTCACGATTTTAAACCGTGTCCGATTGTATGCGGCAACACCAATCAAGAAGCACTCGACAACATCACTGAATTAGAACAATTGACGTAATGCGACTCTAGACCACACGTTTAAAGTTAGTACCTCGGTTGTTTCTCTCCGAGGCAGTAATCAAAGCAAACTCAAGATTTAGCACTTCCCCCCCCTCTGCTTTTTATCTCACCCTTGAGAACTCTTGCCACATAGCGTTCCATTTGCGGTTTTTGCGCGATCTCCCTCACAATTTATTGACAATTCTCGACTATGTTCAGCGGGTCATTTAATTAAAGATCAGGAAAGAACATGAATAAGTATTTGGCTGAGGCTTTTGGCACGTTCTGGCTAGTGTTGGGCGGCTGTGGTAGCGCGGTGTTGGCTGCGGGTTTCCCTGAAGTGGGTATTGGTCTGTTGGGCGTTTCTTTGGCATTCGGTTTAACCGTTCTGACGATGGCATTTGCTATCGGTCATATTTCAGGTTGTCACTTGAACCCTGCAGTGACAGTTGGCCTTTGGACTGGCGGTCGTTTTGAGACAAAAGACGTTGCTCCCTACATCATCTCACAGGTGATCGGCGGGCTTATCGCAGGTGGCGTGCTTTACGTTATTGCATCTGGACAAGCAGGATTCGATGTTGTGGGTTCTGGCTTTGCCGCCAATGGTTATGGGGAACACTCTCCAGGCCAATACTCGATGATCGCTGCACTTGTGACTGAAGTTGCCATGACGATGATGTTCCTGATTGTCATTATGGGTGCAACAGACAAACGTGCGCCACAAGGCTTTGCACCTATCGCAATTGGCCTGTGTTTGACTCTCATTCACCTGATCAGCATTCCTGTCACCAATACGTCAGTAAACCCTGCTCGTAGCACGGCAGTCGCAGTATATGTGGGTGACTGGGCGGTTTCTCAGCTATGGCTGTTCTGGGTTGCGCCTATTGTGGGTGGCGTGCTTGGTGCGGTTATCTACAAAAACCTTCTTGGTGAAGAATCGAACGATTAATCGTTCCCAACTCCCAAGATCAAAAAAGCCGCTGAGTTCAGCGGCTTTTTATTAAATTCTGTGTCGACCTAATAGCGAATGTGACAACGTCGTGCCATCAACAAGCTCTAGCTCCCCACCGACAGGCACACCATGCGCGATGCGGCTGGCATCAACTTGGTGCTCTTTACATAGCTCTGCGATGTAGTGGGCAGTGGCTTCACCTTCAACTGTTGGGTTTGTCGCCAAAATCACTTCGGTAATATCACCGCGACGTAAGCGGTAATCAAGGACATCCAATCCAATATCACTTGGACCAATACCATCTAATGGCGACAAATGCCCCATAAGAACAAAATACCGACCAGAATATTGGCCTGTTGCTTCAACGGCTGCGATGTCTGCCGGGCTTTCTACCACACAAATTTGACCATTTTCTTGGCGTTTTGGGTTGGTACAAATGTGACAGACTTCTTCTTCGGTGAAGGTTCGACACTCAGTACAATGACCTATTTCTGTCATTGCCTGACTAAGCGCATCTGCAAGCTGCAAACCGCCTTTTCTATCGCGCTGTAACAAATGAAAGGCCATACGCTGCGCTGACTTGGGGCCAACCCCAGGTAGACAACGTAAGGCCTCCATCAATTGTTCCAGCATATGACTGGTACGCATTAAAAGTCCGCTTAATTAAGTATCAGCAGATTAGAATGGCATTTTCATACCTGGTGGTAGTTGCATACCGCCAGTTACAGAAGCCATTTTCTCTTTTTGAGTTTCTTCAACACGACGGGCTGCATCATTGAACGCCGCAGCGATCAGATCTTCAAGCATTTCTTTGTCGTCTTCCATCAAACTTTCATCGATGTCAACACGACGTACGCTGTGGCTACCAGTGATAGTAACTTTAACTAGACCAGCACCAGACTCGCCAGTTACTTCCATATTCGCGATTTCTTCTTGAAGCTTTTGCATGCGATCTTGCATTTGCTGGGCTTGCTTCATTAGGTTGCCCATACCGCCTTTACCAAACATGTTTATCTCTCTGGTTTAATGAGGTGTTGCATCAATTAATGGGGTTATACCTTTGGGTTTTCAACCCCATTCCATTCGATTATTAGATAGGGCGCACACTATCTTTATCAAGCTCTGCAGCAAAACGACGTTCAATAAATTGAACATTTGGATCGTTTTCTAAACTGTTCAGCGCTTGCTGTAATTTCTCTTGGTAGAGCCTATCTCTCAGTTCAAGTGGTGTTTCTCCACTCTCCCCTATTTCGATGCTCATGTGGCACTCTTCACCTAACACGGTATTAAGTGCTTTGAGCAATTCGGCTTGAGCTCTATCAGTATTCAAATGAGCTTGGCTGCTTCTCAATAGTAACGAAACGGTTGTTCCTTCCTTACTATAATGAGAGTTTAGCGCAAGTTGCTCTACCAGCTTAGGGATCTCCATTAAGCTGATGAGCTTCGCCCATTCATTATGTTCTAATGACTCATCGATGAGCTTTTGTGCCATTTCAGGCGTTTTCTCATGCTCAAGTGCCTGCTTGAGCTGCGTAGGTGTCAGTTTTGTATTTACTTTTGTCTCAACAGGCTTGCTTGGACGCCAGCGATACGCTTCCTCAACTTGTGGCTCCGTCGACTTCGGAGCTGAGTTTGGCGACACCTGCGCGGAATTGCCATGCAATTGCGCTACTCGGTCGATAACCGATTCTGGTTGTGCAGATGCCGCTTTAGGCTTTTTTGAGCCACCATTTTGAGGAGTGTTCTGTTGTAGGCCTTGACGCTGAGAACGTAATTGGTGACGTAAACCGCTTAGACCACCGCGCGCCGGTATTGAAACGCTCTCTTGCACTTGTTGAGGTGGCGTTTCATGCTGCGGTGCAGGGTTTTCGCTCATCGGCGGCGCCATATCATACTGTGGCGGAACCGTCTCATATCCACTCGCGTGATATTCAGGTTGTGAATTGGATGAAGGTTGAGGCGCCACTTGTGGTGAGCTTTGTGCTGGACTCGGCTGCTGAGCTCGAGGAGCTGCTACTGTCCGAGCTGGCGCAGCCTTTGGTTGACTGGTACTTTGAGCCGGAGATGACGCTGGCTCGCAGTTACTAGAAACAACATTTGCCCCACTGTTATTTGATGGACGGAACGCCATCATACGCAGCACAATCATTTCCAAACCGACTCTCCCATTTGGCGAGAGGGTCAAATCTTCACGACCTTTCAATGCAATTTGATAGTAAAGCTGAACGTCTTGCGGGCTTAGAGCTTTACTCAACAGCTCAATTTTCTCTGCATCTGGTTGTGCTCGGTCTAACGACGCGGGCAACGCTTGATACATCGCAATTCGGTGTAACTGTGTTGCGACTTGCTGCAACAAACCATCCCACTCAACACCATTTGCCGCTAATTGTTGGATTTTATCCATAGCTTGTTGAGGTTTCTTGCTGCTGATTGACTCTAGTAAGTGAATCGCTTGGTCGGTATCAATCGTCCCCAACATGTGGCTGACAATATCGGCTTGCACCGCACCGTTACCTAAAGCAATTGCTTGATCAGTCAAGCTGAGAGCATCACGCATACTGCCATCTGCAGCATGTGAGATCATACCCAGTGCTTTTGGTTCTGCCGATACTTGCTCTTGACCCAAAATGTAGTCAAGTTGCTGGTGAATATCATCAACGCTGATTGGTTTCAGATGAAACTGAAGACAACGCGACAATATAGTGACAGGCAGCTTTTGTGGATCAGTTGTTGCGAGTAAGAACTTCACATACTCTGGCGGCTCTTCCAGGGTTTTCAACAACGCATTGAAAGAGTGACGCGATAGCATGTGCACCTCATCGATGAGGTACACTTTAAAACGTCCACGAGCAGGTTTGTATTGAACGTTGTCTAACAGTTCGCGAGTGTCTTCAACTTTAGTACGTGATGCCGCGTCGATTTCAAGAAGATCGACAAAGCGACCTTCATCAATTTCACGACAAGTATCACACTTACCACAAGGTGTCGCGGTAATGCCGGTTTCGCAGTTCAAGCCTTTGGCAAACAGCCTACCGATACTCGTTTTACCCACACCACGAGTCCCGCTGAACAGATAAGCATGGTGTAAACGGTTTTGCGCCAGTGCGTTTTCCAACGCCGTCAGGACATGTTTTTGTCCGACAACTTGGTCAAACTGATTAGGACGCCATTTTCGCGCTAAAGCTAAATAACTCATTGAATGTATTAATGTCCTTCAAAATCGCAGATGCTGTACACGTTTAGACCTAGTGCTTCTAAACGTTTATCGCCACCGATTTCTGGTAGGTTGATAACGAACGCAGCGTGCTCAACTTCACCACCCAGTTGGCGAATCAGCTTAGTCGTCGCTTCAATAGTACCGCCCGTTGCCAATAAATCGTCGACAACCAGTACTTTGTCGCCTTCAACGATGGCATCTGTATGGATTTCTAGTGTATCAACGCCGTATTCAAGCTCATAAGATTGAGCAACAGTAGGGCGTGGTAGCTTGCCTGGTTTACGCACTGGTACAAAACCAACACCTAGCTCAAGCGCTAAAGGCGCGCCAAATAGAAAGCCACGAGCTTCCGTACCCACAACCTTGGTAAAGCCCATATCTTTGTAACGTTCAACAAGTAAGTTGATCGTCGCTTGGTATGCTTTCGCGTCTTCAAGAAGGCTCGTCACATCACGAAATAGAATGCCTGGCTTTGGGTAGTCTTGGATGCTTTTGATGCTAGATTTGATCAGTGAAATTGTTTCTGTAGTCATAATACCGATTTACTTAGATTGGCTCATCGCCCTCTCTAATCGCAGTATCACGAGGGCAACGAACAATAGGTTTTCACCACTATGTGCTTATTTTCGTAAAAGTCACAGGCGCTGAAAATACAAACGCCCACTCGAAGAGCGGGCACACTATTCTCTACAATCTTAGTGATTTTCTTCTCGGTCAGCAACCAACTCAATCACAGGCAGACGCATAAACCAGCTGAGTAAAACGATTAGCATCACTAAAAGACCAATTTTTACCCAAACGAGGGGGACAACAACGATTGAAACCATGAAACTAAGCGCAATAAAAATCGCACCACGCTTTTTTACTTTTGAAGTAACAGCCCGATGCTTATGCCAATTGCCGAGAATGGGTCCAAACGTTTTGTGGTTATGTAACCATTGATGAAATGCGGGGCTTCCACGCATAAAACATGCGCTAGCAAGCAAAATAAAAGGTGTGGTGGGTAAAAGTGGAAGGGCTATGCCGGCTATGCCGAGCACAATACAGAGTCCACCAACAGTATTGAAAAAGTAACGCTTAATACGAATGGTGAACTCCGGTACAAAATAGCTAGATTAAAAGCCTGCGTAACCATTCATTACACGAAGCCAGGTTAGCGTTGCAGGAAGTGTTGGGATCAAAAGAACTGCAATAAAACCTAAAAAGTAAAAAATATTATAAGGCTCTTTAAAATCTTTGTCTGCCATGATGTGTCTTCTCACTAGTTGACTTTGCTTCTCCCAAGGCACAGCGTTAAATTATCGTTGCACAAATGGGTCATTATTGTTTTAAGCGCTGACTATACATTAAACAGCCAAATCTAAACACCAGTAAAAAGTAAGGTTATTAAACTAAACGTATGTTGTTTTGGTGGTTCTAAAAAGATAATAAGCAGCGTAAGGACGCTGCTTATTGGTTTGCAAGTCATAATTATACTAGTCGGGATTTCCGGGTAATACTTAAACTAAAACTTGAAGAACCTAAACACCCGATAGATAACTGTCCTGCAACACTAAGCGGTAAATCGCGGGTGATGAAGTTTTTCATACTTCCTCCCCCTAAACGGTTACCTGCTGCGATGTGTTGATTCGTATTTCCGTCAGACCAATGGCTATCTAAACCCGCAGGCAATATAGAGACCGAGGATGAAGCGAGGTCGGCGACACCAAACACAGCATTGACTGCACCCGCACACTCCGAACACTCAATTCCTTTTTCAATGATCCCTACCATGTCCTTGAGATCAGCACTGAAACTTTTCAAGTTACGGAGATAGTCGTCAAACAATGCCCTAACGAGCAATGTCGTCGCAACTCCATCATTAGCTTGGGAAGCAGAATCAACTAGATAAAACGCAAATTGACCATTCATTAACCAACGATAATCGAAAACCAAGGGCATCACATCCGTCGATTGCAATAAACGGTACGAGCAGCGCCAATCTCCCTGAGCAGCATCCTTTTCTGGCAATAGAGCTTGCAGTAAATCTCTTGCCGCACTCGGATTCTGTTGTAAATATTCCAGATGCCAATACAGCTCTTGTTCATCTGGGATTTCACCACCATCATCAACCCTGAACCACTGACTTGAAAAGTCACGTTGTTCTGAGAAGTGGCTATCGGTATCTTCTAGCGTATTCTCTATCGCCTGAGATAGGTGCTCATAATTACCTATCGGTTTAGGAAGAAAATCTTTAATACCAAATCGCAACGCTTTCGCGACATCGGACATTTCATCCGTGCCTGATACCACGATAAGCGGCATATATGGGTATTCGAGACTAACTTCTTCGACGAACTCGATACCATCTAAGACCGGCATCGATAAATCACATAAGATAAGATCGGGTTGGCATTCCCTGAGTTGTTGAAGCGCTTCTAGGCCGTTTTCTGCTTCTACTACTTTAAAACCCTGACTTTCTAAATAGGCATTGGTTACTTTACGAAATATTGGATCATCGTCCACCAACATTATTAGTTTTTGATTAATCACTTCCTGTGCCGAGACCATTGCCGTTTGACTGTGAGTCTTAAACATACCTTTATCCCTCACAAAGCTCAGTCAAAAAAACAGATTTATTATTAAGTCATTATTTTTGTTGTGTTTACTTCCAGCAAAACGTGTCACAGCAAGACCTGAGGCCGCTTTGCCTTGTTATAAAACTTAGCTCGGAAACTGCATTAATACAAATATTACGGCGTATAACAGTATTTACTCAAACAGGGTTGCTGTGTTCAAATGATGCAACATGTTGACTTAAAGCAAGCTTTGATCACAAAGTTAATTATAAATTAACCGTAATCGGTAATTTAATGTGTCTGGAAATATGAAATTAGATGACTTAAACCTGTTTCGACTGGTTGTCGAAAATGGGAGCTACACCGCAACTTCGCGAAAAACCATGATCCCGGTTGCGACCATCACCCGACGCATTCAAGCGCTAGAAGACTCTGTCAATCTTCGACTATTGAACCGTCATGCTCGCAAACTTTCGCTCACTGAAGCAGGGGAACGTTTTTACCATGAGTGCTCTCCTTTACTACAAAGGCTAACAACCGCAGCAGAGGAAATCACTGACGACTGCCGAGGAGCATCCGGCAAGATTAAGATCTCCGCGCCTTACAACTTAACTAAACGAATGATGATGCCGATGTTCAACAGCTTTATGAAGCAGTACCCGGACATCAACATTGAGCTAACGACAGAGAATAATGCGGACAAGCTTGACCCTACTGAATGGGATGTAATTTTTCGAGTGGGACCGCAACGCGACTCTAGCCTCATCGCGCGTAAGATTGGCGAAGTGAAGGATATTCTCGTTGCAAGCCCTGACTATCTAACCTCAAATCCTGCGCCACACCATGCAGAAGAGCTCTCTAACCATTCATTGCTAAAAGGGTACCCACTTATTAAGTGGACCTTGATTAATAGCAAAGGCGAGTCTGTGGTGAATGTTGATCGTGGTCGTTTTCAAGCAAACGCGCTCAATGTGGTGCGCAGTGCTTGTTCCGAAGGTTTAGGCATCACACTAATGCCAGATGTCATGATCAAAGAGTACATCGAGAGCGGCGATTTGGTACGCGTACTGCCAGATTGGAGTGCAAACCCGCGCGACATTTATATGCTTTACAACCACAAAGACCACCTGCCAGAGAAAGTTCGCCTCTTTATTGACTTTGTGATCGCTTATAACATTCACTAATTAGATAGCGAAAACAAAAAACCAGAGCCAAAGCTCTGGTTTTTTTACGACTTAAGAAAGCGCATCCTATGCGCCTTCGTTATGAAGCTCTAGGTTTGCTAAATCCTGTTGGATTTCAAGTTGTGTTTTCGCATCATCGTTACGAAGACCATCCAAAAAATCTAGGTATTGTTGGTCAATATCACCCGTTACGTATTCGCCGTTAAACACGGATGTATCGAACTGAGTAATATCTTGGTTTCCAAGACCTACAGCCTCTACCAAATCTTCTAGACGTTGATAAATAAGCGCATCGGCACCAATCTGCTTACAAATTGTATCGTTGTCACGGCCATGGGCAATAAGCTCTGTAGCACTTGGCATATCAATGCCGTATACGTTCGGGAAACGAACTTCAGGAGCCGCTGAGACCATGTACACTTTCTTGGCACCAGAATCACGAGCCATCTCAATAATCTGCTCTGACGTTGTACCTCGAACAATAGAGTCATCCACCAGCAACACATTCTTACCTTTGAATTCCGAACGAATAGCATTCAACTTGCGACGTACTGATTTCTTACGTTGTTGCTGGCCAGGCATGATAAACGTACGTCCAACATAACGGTTTTTCACGAAACCCTGGCGATAAGGGATATCGATCGCTTGAGCGATTTGCAGTGCAATGTCGCAAGACGTTTCAGGGATAGGAATGACAACATCGATATCAAGGTTTGCGTAATCTTCACGAATACGTTCGCCCAGCTTTTTACCCATTTCAACGCGAGCGCTGTATACCGAAATTTTATCGATGAACGAATCTGGACGAGCAAAGTACACGAACTCGAAAATACAAGGGTTCAGCTTAGGATTGTCTGCACACTGCTTCGTGTAAAGCTCACCGTCAAACGTTGCGTAAATCGCTTCACCAGGTGCAACATCACGGACGAAATCAAAACCGACCGCATCCAATGCCACCGATTCAGACGCAACCATGTACTCTGCTCTGCCGTTAACTTCACGCTTACCTAAACACAGCGGGCGAATACCGTGTGGGTCACGAAATGCAATCATACCATGACCAATGATCATGGCGGTCACAGCATAAGCACCGCGAATTGTGCGATGAACATTGGTGACTGCGCGGAATACGTCTTCGGTCGTGACATTTCCTTTTACTGAGTCAATTTCGTGCGCCAGTACATTTAGTAATACTTCAGAGTCTGAAGTGGTATTGATATGACGGCGATCTTTTTCAAACAGCTTCTGACGAACTTCGTTAGCGTTGGTCAAGTTACCGTTGTGGGCAAGTGTAATACCGAAAGGAGAGTTTACGTAGAAAGGTTGAGCTTCTGAAGCACTTGAACTGCCTGCTGTAGGGTAACGAACATGACCAATTCCGACCTCGCCTTGCAGGCGTTGCATGTGTCTTGCTTCAAACACATCCTTGACTAAACCGTTCGCCTTACGTAGACGAAAACGATTGCTTTCTATGGTACAAATACCAGCGGCATCTTGGCCACGATGCTGTAACACCGTTAACGCGTCATAAATAGACTGGTTTACAGGCGTTGTGCCCACGATTCCAACAATACCACACATGTCCTAATCCTCGATTTGCGACAGTAGCTGGCACTACTAGATAGTGCCAGACAGAAAACTTGATGTTGCTTGTAAATGCTCGAAGAATGGGGCGATGATACGGCTGAACTCAGGGATCAACTGTGAATCTTTCCACCAATCCGAGCTTGGGAATGCAGTAAACGCATCCATAAAAAACAGCACCGCAGAAACAATTAAGACTCCGCGTAGACCACCAAATACAATCCCGAGAATTCGGTCCGTACCTGATAGCCCTGTTTTTTGTACCAGTTGACCAATGACGTAATTCACCACTGCACCAACTACCAAGGTTGCGACAAATAACGCCGCAATCGCCGCTCCGTTACGAAACATATCATCTTCGATGTTGGTGAAGTACACCGCCAATTTGGCATAGTAATTACTGGAGATAAAAAACGCTCCGAACCAAATCACCAAAGACAAAGCTTCTTTAGCAAAACCGCGAACTAAACTGATCAGAGCTGAAAATCCGATCACACCTAAAATGATAAAATCTATCCAATTCATCTTTTCTTCATCTTAAGTTGGCGCGCATTTTAACAGAAAAAATGCTGACGCAAACGTTTTCTTATGGATTTAATGGCTTAAATTTAAGCAATTGACCTTTTGAACCTGTAATTTTTTGTAATTCTTGAACTTGTCGTTCAAGTTTACTTTTTGACACATCAGGGCCAACAATCACTCTCGTAAACTCGTTTTCTTTCTTTGTGTGAGCTTGATAACCACGCTTTTGCAAATCCGCGACAAGCGCGACAGCATTTTCGTGATTCTTAAGTGCCATCAACTGAATGATCCAAGCTGAATCTTCATATTGATTTTTCTCTTGAACAGGACGAGTGACGACCTCAACTTGCTCTGGTTGTTTGATGACCTCAGGTTTAGATGTTGGCACTGGCTCGGGCTCAGAAACGGCTACTTGAGCATCCTCACGTTCTTGCACTACAGCTTCAACCGGAGAATCCGGTAACGTAATGTCGTCTTCCACTGGCTCTAATATTTCGAAGTTTTCCACATCACTATCAAGTTCTGGTTTGATAGGAATACTGGCAAATTCTTCTTTGTAGTGCAGTTTCTTACCATCTAGCACATCGGGAAGAACAATGACTCCGACTGCGACTAGAATGATGGTGCCGACTAAACGACTTTGGAATTTACTTGCCATCAAAATACCTTTGCTTATTTATTATTTGATTGCCAATGTTCCAATACCTCTCCGACGGTATGGAATGAGCCAACCACCAGAATAACGTCTCCTGCCTTTGCGTGGCTTCTCGCACTCTCGAAGGCGTCAACAGGGTTTTCAAAATGAACTTGCCCATCAGGTAAGTATTGGCACAATTCATCAGCGGTCGCCGCTCTCGGTCCAGTAAGCGACGCTGGATACCATTGTGTTGCAACTGGAGTTAGCGCTTCAATGGTTGCTTTAATGTCCTTGTCATGCAGCATTGCAACCACAATATGGATATTCTTACCCAGATATTGTTGCTTCACTCTTTCTACCAAATACTCAGCAGAGTGCGGGTTATGAGCGACATCAAGGACTATTTCAGGTTCGTGATGCAGTACTTGCATACGCCCCGCCAAACGAGCATTATTCAAGCCATTGACAATATTTATGTCAGTGATTTGCAATTCCGAAGCCCCTAGTGCCATCAGTGCAGTGGCTGCATTTTGTAATGGTAGCGATGGGATTGGTAAATCCTCTAACTCAAATGCCCCACTGCTCCATTTCCAACCATTATCAGTTAGTTGGTAATCGTACTGAATACCTACTTGGAAGAACTCAGAACCAATATCGTCAGCATGAGCCGCCACGGTCGCTGGTGGCGTCGGTTGACCACAAATTGCTGGCTTCCCTGAACGGTAAATGCCCGCTTTTTCAAAACCAATAACATTGATGTCATCACCAAGCCAATCCACATGATCGATCGCTAAGCTCGTAATAACAGAAACATCATGGTCAACAACGTTAGTGGCGTCTAGACGGCCGCCAAGTCCTACTTCAAGTAAGACAACATCAACTTTCTCTACTTGGAAAATACGTAGCGCAGCAAGCGTACCGAATTCAAAGAGGCTAAGGCTAACATCACCACGCTGCTTTTCTACATAATCGAATGCTTCACAGTGCTTGGCATCTACAACGTCAACGCCATTAATGCGTACACGCTCGTTGTAACGAATCAGGTGCGGAGAACTATAAACACCGACTGAATAGCCAGCATCAAGTAAAATGGCTTCCATTAACGCACACGTTGAGCCTTTGCCATTGGTTCCGGCAACGGTGATTACGGTTGGAGCTGGTTTGGTAAGATTGGCTTTGTTTGCTACCGCTTGGACACGGTCTAAGCCTAGATCAATTGCTGAGGAATGAATATTTGCTAAATAATCAAGCCACATCTCTAATGAAGATGTGGCTTGAGGAATTGGGTTTTGGGTCATCTAACTTTAACCATTAAATTCTTTGGTTTTTATGTTAGTTGATACTTTACCCTTTTTCGTCCGCTTCTGGTACAGAATATGGCTCTTCATTTGGAGATTCGTTAACCGAAACCACCAAAGGAGACTTGTGGTTAGTCATCTTAGCGATAAGACCACCCACACGCTGACGCATTTCACGACGGTCAACGATCATATCAATAGCACCGTGATCAAGTAGGAACTCACTACGCTGGAAACCTTCAGGAAGATCTTCACGTACAGTTTGCTCGATTACACGACGACCAGCAAAGCCAATGAGGGCCTTAGGTTCACCGATGTTGATATCACCCAACATAGCCAAACTTGCTGATACACCACCCATTGTAGGGTCAGTTAGAACAGAAATAAACGGCAGACCTTTTTCTGATAAACGCTCAAGCGCAGCACTGGTTTTTGCCATTTGCATAAGAGACATTAAAGCCTCTTGCATACGAGCACCACCACTTGCTGAGAAACAAACAAGCGCACAGTTATTTTCAATGGCTGCATCCACTGCTTTCACAAAGCGAGCACCAACGACTGAACCCATTGAACCACCCATAAAGGAGAATTCAAACGCACACGCCACAAGCGGCAGACCAAGCAATTCACCCTGCATCACAACTAGCGCATCTTTCTCACCGCTATTTTTTTGTGCAGCAGAGATACGCTCTTTGTATCGCTTAGAATCTTTAAATTTCAGTTTATCCTGTGGCTCAAGTTCAGAACCTAATTCAACTCGATTACCTTCATCTAAAAATGTTTCCAAACGACGACGCGCTTTCATACGCATGTGATGGTTACACTTTGGACAAACTTCTAAGTTACGCTCTAGTTCAGCATGGTATAAAACCTGTTCACAAGAGGTACATTTAGTCCACACACCTTCTGGGATAGAAGCTTTGCGTGAACTTACTAGATTGCTTTTCTCTAAAATCTTTTCAAGCCAACTCATGGAAGACCTTTTCTCTCAACTCTTCCGCTTCATTGCGAAAGATATAAATTCGACATAATACCGACGGATTAAACCATATCTTGCAGCTACTGTAGATAAAAAACTGGTTGTACCTATTTTTGATATCGTAAATAGCGTATGTTTTCCGTTCACATTCAATGTAAACACTACCGATATTTTGAAATAAGTTTGTAAAATTAGTTCAAATTATCTGGTAAAAACAGTGGACCGATCGGCACTTCAGGTAACCCAAACTCTTCTGGGTAGTCTACATCTACCAGGTACAGACCTTCCGCTTTCGCTGTCGCACCCGCTAGTTTGCGATCTTTGGCTTCTAATAACCACTTGATCCATTCAGGACTCTCTTCGCCACGTCCAACTTTTATCAAGCTACCCGTGATATTACGAACCATATGATGCACGAACGCATTAGCTTTAATATCAATAACCACATAGTTCCCATGGCGCGTAACGTTCAGATGCATCAAGTTTCGAAATGGGCTGCGAGACTGACAATGCGCCGCGCGAAACGACGTAAAATCATTTTCGCCAAGTAGGAACTGCCCTGCTTCATGCATTTTTTTCTCGTCGAGCTCACCATGATAGTGACTAACCCCCGAGTTTAGGATGCCTGGACGTAAAGCATGATTGAAAATAATGTAACGATAACGGCGAGCTGTCGCTGAGAATCTTGCATGGAAATCATCTGAAACTTCCTTAGCCCAACGAACCGCTATATCGCTTGGCATGTTCGCGTTTGCGCCCATGGTCCAAGCTACCATTTTTCGAGTAACGTTGGTATCAAAGTGCACAACTTGTCCCGTGCCATGCACGCCTGCGTCTGTCCGACCAGCACACTGAACTTCAACTGGGTGATTAGCGACGACGGACAATGCTTTCTCTAGCTCTTCTTGGACACTTTTCACTTCTCTTTGGCGCTGCCAACCAAAGTAGTTTGTACCGTTGTACTCGATACCTAATGCGATTCTCATCTTAACCTTCGAACTCTAAAATGGGGCGGGAAGTATATACTCAAGTCACCTCAAGTTGCCAGTTTCACCAAGGGTGACATAAAGGTAGCATCCTACTAACGGGACACAAAAAGGGTAGCAAACGCTACCCTTTTGTTTCGGTTTATCGGCCATTAATGGCGTCAATCAGGCTTTTTGCTTCGCGGCGAATATCATCCTCACCGTAAACAATCGCCTCTTCTAGTAGTTTAATCGCCCCTTGAGAATCGTTCATCTCGAGATAGATTTTAGCCAAATCCAGTTTCCCAGCCGCTTCAGCATTGTTATCTACGTCAATATCGCCGATCTCGCCGATAACATCTGGAAACTCGTTCAATCCGACATCGAGCTTAAGGTCTTCTTCTTCGAACTCACCACCTTCTCTGTCGACCTGAGCCATCAATTCATCAATCGTCATAAATTGATTTTTCTTCGGGTCGAAGTCATCCAAGTCGCTTTGCTCTGCCCAGTTTTCTTGCGCGATCTCTGGCTGACTTAGTGCATCACTCGAATTCCAAACATCACGCTGGTCCTCAGGCACTTCTTCAGTAGAACTTACGTTATCAGCAGCGGGTTTAAAGCCATCCCAATCATCTCCAACATCAAGCATGGTTTCAAAATCCATACCTGCACTTGCGATGGTGTCACTGTCTAGTTTACCTTCAAATACTTCTGAGTTTGCGTCTTCCGCAAGAAGGTTAGCCATTGATGATTCATCATCCAAATTACTGAGCGGCTCACCCTCTGTCGCTGTTGGCTGCACTTCTGGGTCAGTATCAAAGCCGTTTTGCTGCGCAAATACTTCAAACAAAGCATCATGATCGTTATCGGCTTGAATAGCTGGTCTCGATGTCTCTGCTTCAACCTTAGGGCTCTCTGACGCACCCTCGTTCATTGACGCGAGAACATCTTCCTCATTGAACTCTGGAAGATCTTGGTCGTCAAAACTTAACTCTTCATCCTCACCGGAGATTGGTTCTATATCTGCAGTCTCAGAGCTCGGTAATTCTGGCTCTTCTTCCATCGACGCCAAGGCATCTTCTTCGCTGAACTCTGGCAAATCGAGCTCATCAAAATTGAACTCTTCTTCGGACTCAGTTGGCAAGTCGGCTTCAACTTGTTCTAGTTCAATGGACTCGGACGTTTCTAACTCCGGCTCATCCACCATAGACGCCAATGCGTCTTCTTCACTAAACTCAGGAAGATCCAGCTCATCAAAATTGAATTCATCTTCTGATTCAGCTGGCAAGTCGGCTTCAACCTGTTCTGGCTCAACGGACTCGGACGTTTTTAACTCCGGCTCATCCGCCATAGACGCCAATGCGTCTTCTTCACTAAACTCAGGAAGATCTAGCTCATCAAAATTGAATTCATCTTCTGATTCAGTTGGCAAGTCGGCTTCAACTTGTTCTGGTTCAACGGACTCGGACGTTTCTAACTCCGGCTCATCCGTCATAGACGCCAATGCGTCTTCTTCACTAAACTCAGGAAGATCCAGCTCATCAAAATTGAACTCTTCTTCGGACTCGGTTGGTAAGTCAGCTTCGACTTGCTCTGGTTTAACGGACTCGGACGTTTCTAACTCCGGCTCATCCGCCATAGACGCCAATGCGTCTTCTTCACTAAACTCAGGAAGATCCAGCTCGTCAAAATTGAATTCTTCTTCTGATTCAGTTGGTAAGCCTGCTTCAACTTGTTCTGACTCAACGGACTCGGACGTTTCTAACGCAGGTTCGCCAGCCATAGATGCTAGAGCATCTTCTTCGCTGAATTCTGGAAGATCTAGCTCGTCAAAATTGAATTCATCTTCTGAATCGTTGGTCGACTCAGTTTCCGGCTCCAATTCAGGTTCATCCAGTAGCCAATCTTCTTCTTGTGGAACACCGAATTCATTTTCTATTGTATTTGGTGTCGGCGTGAAGGCTGGAATGTCTTCCTCTTGCTCAACGTGAGGCTGTACCTCAGCATCGGACTCCACGGATGGTTCTTGTGTTGAATCAGTATCGGTAGCCTCTTGTTGTAGTGATGAAGCTTCCTCTATCTCCGTTTGTGTTTTTTCAACTTGCTGCGGTAAATCGTCTTCACTATCAAATAGAGCGTCAAGTTCAGCAGAAAAATCCGCTTTTTCTTGTTCTGTTGGCAGAAGTTCTTCACTGTCTGACTCAAATAGGTCGTCTAGCTCGCTCATTAAAGGATCATTCTCTGGTGAGAGGTCCTCTAAATCACCAAGAAATTCATCGCTGCTAAATGGCTCTGAGGCAGCCTCTGGCTCGGTTAATGGTTGATCTTCTACAGCTTGTTGCGTGTCTGGCTGGCTTTCACTTAATAAAGCGTCGATGTCCAACCCAGACTCAATGTCCTGATCTTCATGAGTTTGTTCTGACCCAACTACGGGAGATGGCTTTTCGTCGGCGTCTGGCTCACCAAAACCAAGTGATTTCAGTAACTCTTCCTCTTCCGATTTATTCTGCTCTGGGCTCTCGTCCTCTCGAATCAGATCATCAAACGGATCTAAATCAGCTTCAGTCTCTTCATCAAGTTCAGAGGTAACATCATCAATGAGTTCGTCCAGTAAGTCTGTGCTATCTGCGTCTAACTCTTCGATCGAGTCATCACCTTCAAAACCAGAGATTGCTTCTAGCTCGTTTAGTGGATCAAACTCGTCTGTGTCATCTTCATCAAAATCAATGAGTTCATCGAGTAGCTCTGTACTGTTTTCATCTAGAACAGGACCTTCATTGGCGTCAGCTTCTCGAACTTCCGATTCACTAGCCGGTTGTTCATACTGGGCCAATAGCTTATCGATATCGTCGTCAGATGCCTCTCCTACACTAAAGTCATCATCCGAAACGAGCTGTTTTAACTCAGGCTCATCAGTATCTAAATCGAAGTCATCGTTGCCAAGTTCAGCAAACAAGTCATCAAGCATATCCTGGTCGACAGTGTCACTTGGTAACTCTTCTGACGGCTCATCGGCTGCAAGTAACTCGGCAAATGCGTCGTCTGAAAGCGAGTCTGATTTCTCATTCGCATCATCCGAAAGATCGAAGCCAGACTCATCGTCATCGAGCACTTCTAGTTCTGGAGCAACCTCATCTAAGGCTCGCTCCATTTCTTCTAAACCAAGCGCCTTTTCTTCGCCGTTGACTTGGATACCATTGTTCGATGACTCAAACTCATCCAGACCAACATCTAGGTCACCGTCATCGCCAATATCTGCAAATGGGTCATCGTCCCCTTCCAGATTGAAATCAAGTTCTTCATCGTCGAGGTTAGCAAAGACGTCTTCTTCTAAATCTGACTTCTCTTCTTGTAAAGACTGTGCGTTGATATCTTCATCTGCAAACAATTCATCATCAAGCGTGAGCTCTTCATCCAGCTCATCCGCCGCCGCTAAACCGATTGGCGCCGCAAGAGGATCAACGTTTTGCTGTTCCTGCGCAGCCGCTTCTTCCTCTTTCGCTTTAGAGCGTCGGCCAAGAAGCATAACAACTAGCAACGCAATCAAAGCACCAGGAATTAATGCCGCAAGACCAACGAGCCAACCATTAGACAAAATTTTGTCCATGGTGCTTGGTTGCATGCGCTGTTGTTCAGCAAGGCGTTGGCGCTCTTCAGCAAGCAGCTTCTCGACTTCTGAGCGAATGCGTTCTTCGTCATTCAACTCGCTTTTCAAAGTTTCGACTTCGCTTTGCACTTCTGACAGCATCAATCGAAGACGATGGTTCTTCTCTTCTAATGACTCTAATTCACTTTGTGAGCCTTGAAGTTTGTCCTTTAGCGCACTGACCTGCTTTTCACCCTGCGGAGAGGTGGTTACTGGTGGCGCAGGGATGACCGGTATTGTTTTCGGAGTTGGTTTTGGCTCCGTTGCTGCCACTGTCTCTGGCTTAGTCGCAGACTTGGGTTCTACTTTAATTTGTGGCTTTGGTTGCTCGGTGACTCGTTGTGCTGGCGTCGCTCTATTTGTCGGCTTCGGCTGTTTTAACTTAGCTTCATGCGCCTTCATAATCGCAACAGCTTGCGCTGTGGTCGCGCTTTGCACTTGCTCTAAAGAAGGTACTCGTAGCCGACTCCCTGGGATCAATTCATGAATGTTTTGGTTCTCAAACGCTTGAGGGTTAATTCGGTAAATGGCAAGAAGCGTTTGTTGAACGGTAACACCGCGTGAAGGTCGTAATTCTGAAGCGATCGACCATAGTGTTTGATTTTCACCAGTCGGACCAAAGAAAAGTGACGGTTGAGTATTCGCAGGAGGAGCAGGTAATGCTCGCTCAATATCTTCAGCATAGCTCGGAGATGATTGCACTTCACCAGACGGTCCAACAAGACGAATTCCTTCGGCTTGAACCACTGATGATGTCTGAGTCGCGCTCATCAACACAAGGGCTGCTAACAAACGCTTATAATTTTGACGCATAGAAGGCTCAGTTTTGTGCTAAATACAATTTGAAATGGTGATCGGTTAAATATATCGGATATCGCATGCAAAACTATAGCGTTGAGAATAAAAAATGTGTGGCTCTCGCCATATTCGTACTAATCTCACACTATTTTGTTTCGTTCGTACAAAAAAGCCTCGCACTGTGCGAGGCTTTGAAATGAACTGTAAGCGACTTAGTAGTAATCGCGGATCAGAACTTCTGCGATTTGCACCGCGTTAGTTGCCGCGCCTTTACGCACGTTATCAGCAACAACCCACAGGTTTACGCCGCTATGATGGCTGATATCGTTACGGATACGGCCAACCATTACATGGTCTTTACCGCCCGCATCGCGAACTTGTGTAGGGAAGTCTTCACCGTGGAACACTTCGATACCGTCTGTTTGCTCAAGCAAGTTAACAACTTCTTGTGCATCGATAGGTGAACGAGTCTCAATGTGAAGTGCTTCTGCGTGACCGTAGAATACAGGAACACGTACACACGTTGGATTGACTGTGATTGATGGATCGTTAAAGATCTTCTGTGTTTCCCACACCATTTTCATTTCTTCTTTGGTGTAGCCGTTTTCCATCATCTGATCGATTTGTGGAATACAGTTAAACGCGATCTGTTGAGAGAATTGCTTCTTGTCTGCAGGCAGACCGTTTAGCAGCTTCGCCGTTTGACCTGCTAGCTCATCAATACCCGCTTTGCCTGCACCAGATACCGATTGGTAGGTTGATACGTTAATACGCTCAATGCCCACCGCATCGTGAATTGGTTTTAGTGCCACCAACATTTGGATGGTTGAACAGTTCGGGTTCGCAATGATGTTACGGTTACGAAACTCTGCAATCGCTTCTGGGTTTACTTCTGGCACAACAAGAGGAATGTCGTACTCGTAACGGAAGTGTGATGTATTGTCGATAACAATCACGCCTTCATCAGCGGCAATTGGAGCCCACTTGGCTGATAGCTCACCACCAGCAGAAAACAGTGCGATATGCGCTTGAGACCAATCGAACTCTTCTACGTTTTGAACGCGTACCGTTTTACCATTGAAGCGGTAAGTCTTGCCTTCGCTGCGCTCACTCGCGAGTAGGAAGATTTCGCCTACTGGGAATTTGCGCTCTTGAAGCACATCCAAAATTGTTTCACCGACCGCACCGGTCGCACCTAAAATGGCAACATTATATTGCTGGCTCATTGACTTACCTCAATCTGAAAACCTAGTTCTGCTAATGGAGCAAGGTTACATGTTTTGTTACCCACTAGCGTGACAGCGCTGTATTCACGGCGATCCCAGTAGTTTTTACGCATCAGGTCAAAAGCGCCTGGCTTACTGATTTCACGGCGGAAAAGAGCGTCATCTCTACGCACATCATAGATTAACTGCGTGATGTTATGCAGTGTTGCTTCGTCCCAAGCTCTGTCCAATACCATAGTAGGAACAGGCGCGGTTGGCAGTAAATCGCTGGCATGCGCACGTAATTCGTTATTTAAGAACTCACAGTAGCTGTTGAAAATCATCGTTGTACCGCGAGCTTTCCCTTCCAAGCCGTAGCCTGCAACGTGAGGGGTTGCGAATGCTAGCAGAGGCAGAAGCTCCATATCAACCTCTGGTTCAAATTCAAATACGTCGAGTGCCGCTGTAAAGCCATCGTTTTTCAAAAGACGTTGCTTCAAAGCAGCGTTGTCAACGATGGGACCTCGAGCCGCGTTAATCAAAATTTGATCGCTGCGGAGACCATTTAATACCTTCTCATCAATCAAATGATGCGTTGGGTATGGGCCATCTTTGGTGATTGGCGTATGTAGTGTAATGATGTCTGAGCTTTCAATCAGTTCTGTCAACGGAGTAAAGCTACGAGGATCACCAGCCTCTTGTTTGAATGGGTCATTGATGAGAACTTTAATACCCATGCCTTTCAAACATTTCTCTAGGTAGCTACCTACTTGGCCTGCACCAATAATACCTACCGTCTTGTCAAATACCGAGAAACCTTGTTGCTGAGCGAGCACCATCATCACGCTGAACGCGTATTCCGCCACACCCACTTTGTTACACCCTGGCGCCGCAGTGAAGAAAATGCCTTTCTCTTTTAAGAGTGCTTGGTCAACATGATCCATGCCTGCCGTGGCCGTACCAACAAACTTCAGCTTGTTTGCTTTGCTGATCAGGTCAGCATTCACTTTGGTGACTGAGCGAATCATTAAGGCATCAACATCCACTAAATCATCGGCGGTCAGTGTACGACCTGGTTTTAGAATTACGTTACCGAGTTGGCTAAATAGCTCTTCAGCATACGGCATATTTTCATCAACAATAATTTTCATAGCGCCAGCGTTCTAACATCCATTTGTATGAGTTCGTTTATTCGCAAGATGCGAAACTAAAGCGATTGTGCCCTTTTCCCGAAAAATCTCAAGATATAACACCAATAAACCTCAAGGAGGTAACTCCTATAGAATCAATTGACGGGAAGCCTAGAGAAAAGCAGAAACAGAGAAAAGAAAAAGCCCGGCTAAATAGCCGGGCAAAGTTCCAGAACAAAAGGATCCTATCCCGCTCTCCATGGGATAGAGTCTGCGTCTGTTCGATCAGTGTGACTGATCAAGCTCTGGAAACTGGATTGTTGGCGTTTACAGTACTCTCGCAAAGCGCCAACAAATTCAGTTAACCTTGGTACTTTTTAATAACCAAAGTTGCGTTTGTGCCGCCAAAGCCAAAGCTGTTTGACATTACGGTCGTTAGCTCTGCATCACGTGCTTCTGTCACGATGTCCAGACCTTGTGCTGCTTCGTCCAAGTTTGAAATATTGATGCTTGGAGCAATGAAGTTTTTGTCTAGCATAAGTGTTGAGTAAATTGCTTCGTGCACGCCCGCTGCGCCGAGTGCGTGGCCAGTCATTGCTTTTGTTGCAGAGATTGCAGGGCTGTTCTCACCAAACAATTGTTGGATAGCACCAAGCTCTTTCACATCACCAACTGGTGTCGATGTACCGTGCGTGTTGATGTAATCCACACCATCAACGTCTTGCATCGCCATCTTCATGCAACGAATTGCACCTTCACCTGATGGCGCTACCATGTCGTAGCCATCTGATGTCGCACCGTAACCTACGATTTCACCGTAGATTTTCGCACCACGTGCCAGTGCGTGCTCTAGTTCTTCAATAACCAGCATGCCGCCGCCGCCCGAGATAACAAAACCGTCACGGTCTGCATCGTATGTACGAGATGCTTTGTCTGGCATGTCATTGTATTTGGTTGACAGTGCGCCCATCGCATCAAACATCATAGTTTGAGACCAATCTAGCTCTTCGCCGCCACCAGCAAAAACAATATCTTGTTTGCCTAATTGAATAAGCTCCATAGCATGGCCGATACAGTGTGCAGATGTTGCACATGCAGAGCTCATTGAGTAGTTCACGCCACGAATCTTAAATGGCGTAGCAAGACAAGCAGAAACAGTAGAAGACATAGTACGAGGAACCATGTAAGGACCAACTCGCTTTACGCCTTTGGCGCGCATCGTGTCTGTCGCTACCGTTTGATTGTATGCAGAAGCACCGCCAGAACCTGCAACGATACCGGTACGATCGTTTGAAACCTGTTCTTCTGTAAGACCAGCGTCTGCGATTGCCTGCTCCATTGATAGGTATGCATAAGCAGCCGCATCACCCATAAAGCGCATCTGCTTACGGTCGATGTGTTCCGCCGGGTTGATTTTTAGGTCACCCCATACTTGCGAACGAAGACCGTGTTCTTTGAACTGCTCAGATGCAGTGATGCCAGATTTGCCCGCTTTAAGAGACGCTAGAACTTCTTCGACGTTGTTACCGATACTTGAAACAATACCCATACCGGTGATTACGACTCGTTTCATTATGACATTCCTATAATTCAAAAATCCGCTAGATGATAACTAAGATAGTCAACAAAAGTGGTCAGCTTTCCCATAAATTCGTACAATCGCCCCATTCTTACCGCGCCAAATCACAAATTTGCACCATTATGACTTCAATAAAAAACGCAGAACTTGGTTGGAACGAAGCTGGTACTCCGGTTTCAGACCAATTTGATGATGTTTACTTCTCTAACGTAAACGGTCTTGAAGAGACACGCTACGTTTTCTTAAAACAAAATCATCTCCCAGAAAGATGGCAGGAATTTGACCAAAGACGTTTTGTCATTGGTGAAACAGGATTTGGCACGGGATTAAACTTCTTAGCAGTATGCCAGTGGTTTAGTGAGTTTCGTCGTCAGCATCCGGACGCAACATTGAAAGAGCTGCATTTTATTAGCTTTGAAAAATACCCATTAAGCAAACCCGATTTAAAGAAGGCACATGAAGCTTGGCCTGAGCTAGCTGAGTACGCGGAAAAGTTACAAAAGCACTACCCTGCCGCTGTGCCGGAGTGTCATCGCATTGTTTTAGAAGACGGCGCAATCACACTCGACCTTTGGTTTGGTGACATTAAAGACTGCATGCCGCAAGTTCCATACAACGAACAAGGTTTGATTGATGCTTGGTTCTTAGATGGATTCGCGCCAAGCAAAAACCCAGAAATGTGGAACCAAGGCCTGTTCAACAACATGGCAAAGCTAGCCAAGCAAGATTGTACAGTTGCCACGTTTACCGCAGCAGGCTTTGTACGTCGTGGTTTGAACGAAGCTGGCTTTACAATGAAAAAGGTGAAAGGTTTCGGCACTAAGCGAGAAATGATCGCCGGCTCTATGGAGCAACGTGAAAAGCAGTCGAACCATCTCCCTTGGTTCAATCGCTCAGCATCTAGCAATCTTGATTCGATTGCCATCATTGGTGGTGGTATAGCTAGCGCGGCGTTAGCGAAAACGTTAGTTCGTCGTGGCCAAAACGTCACCCTTTACTGTAAAGACAAACAACCAGCCAAAGGAGCTTCAGGCAATCGACAAGGAGCCGTTTATCCACTGCTTAATGGCCCGCACACGGGTGTTTCACGAGTGTTTGCTCCTGCATTTTTGTTCGCACGTCAGTTTGTTGAACAAGCAGCACAAGAGATCGATTTTGATCATGACTGGTGTGGTGTGACTCAGTTGATGTGGGATGACAAATCCACAGACAAACTGGAGAAAATACTTGCGGGTAACTTCACACCAGAGCTCATTCACAAGCTGTCCGCCGAGGAGACTGCGAACACTATCGGGTTACCTATTGATATGGCATCTGTGCACTACCCAATGGGAGGGTGGCTGTGCCCTGCCGAGTTAACTCGTGGGTTAATTAAACAATTGGAGCAGACGTCGTTACTCTCAACGAAGTTTGAACACCATGTTGAGGCATTAGATTGGGATGAAAAGCGTCAGCTCTGGCTACTAACGGCGAGTGGTCAAACATTTGAGCACTCAACGGTTGTAATTGCGAACGGCCATGAGTTCCAGACATTGAGTCAAACCGCTTCCCTACCAATGGGACAAGTGAAAGGACAAGTCAGTCATGCGCCAGCAACCGAAACGCTGAGTCAGCTGAAAACGGTGTTGTGTTACGACGGTTACATGACACCTGTTAACCCAAGTAATCAACACTTGTGTATCGGTGCAAGCTACGACCGCAGTCACCTTGACTACGAATTTGATGAAAACGCCCAAAAAGATAATGCGGAAAAGCTAGTGAAATGTGTACCGAATCAAACATGGGCAAAAGAGGTAGATATCACTGGTAATCAATCTCGCCAAGGTATTCGTTGTGTTAGCCGAGATCACTTACCATTTGTCGGAAATGTGGGTGACTTTGAGACGATCAAAACGCAATACGCCAACTTACAAAATCAAAAAGAAGAAGAGGTAGAAACCATTCATCAGTACCCTAACCTATTCTGCTTCTTAGGTTTAGGATCTCGTGGACTGAGCTCTGCACCATTATTAGCTGAAGTGTTGGCCTCCCAGATCTGTGGGGACCCGCTGCCATTACCTGTTGATGTATTGACCGAACTTCACCCAAGTCGAATGTGGGTTCGTAAACTAAGAAAAGGCAAAGCCATTACCGAGCTGTAAGAGTATTCTCTCGTTTTAATTCCCGACACAGACACGTGTCGGGAATCGCTAACTCATTAAGTCGCTCGTACTGAGATTACTTCAGCAGTGCAACTGCCTGTTTCACTTGCTCTGCCACTTCTGGGTTTACAACCTTACCCGATTCCACGTCAAAATTTTCGTAGAAGCTCGGCACAGATAACGATGCCTTTACATCCGCGCCAAAAAATTGAGCAGAACCTGTCGCCGCCGCAAGAACACTTTGTGCACCACCGGGACCAGGGGAAGTTGCTAAATAAACGACAGGTTTGTTTTGAAATACATTACGCTCAATACGCGTCGCCCAATCGAACAAGTTTTTATAGGCCGCTGGGTACGAACCGTTATGCTCTGCGAAGGAAACAACGAGAGCGTCAGCCTCCGCCAAGTCACGTAAAAACGCGACAGCCCCTTCAGCTTGACCTATTTCTTTCTCTTTGTCCTCGCTAAACATTGGCGCTTGATAATCGTTTAAGTCTAGAACATTCACTTGAGCGCCTTCGACTTGATTTGCTGCGTATGTAGCAAGTAGTTTGTTGATTGAGGTAGAGCTGGTAGATGCACCAAATGCGACAATTTTCATGGTTGTAATCCTTTGTTCACGTTTTATGCTGATCAGAATAAAAGTTGAACAGTTTCGCTACAACCACAAAAATTTTATGGAGAGGTTCGAATTTTTCGAAGTAGTAAATGACTAGGATTAAATGAAGGGAGAACGCTGCTTAGGGATTAAGCCTGAGCCTGGAGCTCTTGCCACAAATCACTGACAATTACGCGATCGGCCGGGCTTAACTCGGTACGCGCATTTTCTAAGCTGCTCTCAATGCGTGACTTCAGCTCAGTAATATCGCTAATCCCTTCTTCTTCACAAGACGCCGCGGATAAAGAGATGTGACCACGTAAATAACCACCAGCAAACAATTCATCGTCAGATGCTGTTTCAATTCGAGCATCAATCAGTTCCAGTAGTTTTTCTTCAAATTCAATAATCATGGTGTATCTCTGAGGTTATTAGTGGTTATTTAACGCAAAAGTCCGACGCTTCCAGTGGCTTAGTTTGATAAAATGCGCGCAGGGCATCAGAAAGCATTTTCACTCGCAAAGGCAAGCCAACGTCCAAAATACCTAGCACTTCTTTATGCACTTTTTTCATAAAGCCGAGCCTATCTGGTTCAAAATCGCCGTGTAGATTGTCACAACTCACCGTAAAAGGGAAGCCAGCGCTTTGTGCCAGAATCCATTCATAAGCTTGAGGTCGCACTTCAACTTTCTCAAACTCCGCTTGAACTTCTGCTGTTCGCCCATCAGGTTCATACCAATAACCAAAATCTTCCAGCAAACGACGCTCTGGACCAGCCACACACCAATGCGAGATCTCGTGTAAAGCAGAGGCGTAAAAACCCCGAGCAAAAATAATCCGATGATGAGGGTGTTCATCATCAGCAGGAAGATAAATAGGCTCATCACCACCTAACTCTAATTTCGTATTAAATTGTTCTAAAAAGGTGTCATTAAAAATGGTGATTAAGTCTTGGTATTCGTGGGTCATCGTCGAGTTTGTACTTCAGTTTGACATGCGCTGCATATTGTCGCTGTTTTTAGCTATGAGGTAAAGGCACCCCCACATTTTTGGTTATTAGTTGAATTTATCTGAAGGTCGCTTTCTCCATACAATTTCTCATTCGTCAGCGTACTTATTTAC
Source organism: Vibrio sp. Vb1018 (assembly GCF_033338775.1). Lineage (NCBI taxonomy): Bacteria > Pseudomonadati > Pseudomonadota > Gammaproteobacteria > Vibrionales > Vibrionaceae > Vibrio > Vibrio sp. Vb1018. The sequence continues at coordinate 61,340 of NZ_JAWOTI010000019.1, read as the reverse complement.
CACTACACTCTCGCCTTATTTTGATGCCTTTCAAACCGCTATTTTTAAGCCGTTTGACTACAAGCATGTTGCTGGTTTTAATCACTTTTTAAGAGAGATAGAACCGTTTGTAAGTGTTGTTACTTCGCCTACGCTGATTCTCGTAGAACGTAGTGACTTTTTACGTTGAGTGTTTCCCTATGTTGCTAAGTGTGTTGTATATCATTGGTATCACGGCTGAAGCCATGACAGGTGCGTTAAGTGCTGGTAGAAGAAAGATGGACTGGTTTGGTGTTATGTTGGTGGCCAGCGCAACGGCCATTGGTGGTGGCACCGTACGTGACATTCTATTAGGCCACTACCCTCTTGGTTGGGTAAAAAACCCAGAGTTCCTTGCAATTACGTGTGTTGCAGGTGTGCTAACAACAGGTTTAGCGAAATGGGTGATTAAGCTGAAAGGTCTGTTCATTCGCCTCGATGCACTAGGTTTAATCGTGTTTAGTATCATCGGAACAAAAATTGCGATGGGCATGGGCTTGCACCCTGGTATTTGTATGGTTTCAGCGTTAGTAACTGGTGTATTCGGTGGGCTACTTCGTGACTTAATCTGTCGCCAAACACCATTGGTACTGCATGAAGAGCTTTACGCTTCTGTCGCTCTTATCGCATCAGGAATGTACTTAGCGCTATTAGAATTTAATGTTCCCGATGTCACTGCCACGATCATTACACTGGTTACTGGTTACATGCTGCGTATGGCTGCAGTGCGCTTTAAGTGGCGTCTGCCTTCTTTCCATTTGGAAACCGAAGGCTCGATTCATTAAGCAAAAACTACTTAAACAAAAAAGGTTGCCTGATAAAATTGTGCCACCCGCGATTCAGTGAGTGGCATAATTTTATATTCAGTCATCCTGAACAGCGACGAAGGAGCATGATTCAGGATCTATTATCCGAGCACTCTGTTGTCAGAGATGTTTCTTTCTCTTTTCATCGTGCTGAAATTAGATTCCTAGTCTCGCTATAGCTCGCTGGAATGACACAAAGCTCTTAAATCTTTGGAGTCTCGGTTTGTACGCCATGGTTTTGACCACGGTGGCGTAGTAAATGATCCATCACCACAATTGCCAGCATCGCTTCTGCGATAGGCACAGCACGAATACCCACACATGGGTCATGACGACCTTTGGTGATCAACTGAGTTGGTTCACCTTCTTTTGTGATGGTCTCACCCGGCACAGTGATACTTGATGTTGGCTTAAGCGCAATGTTAGCGACAATGTCTTGACCAGTCGAGATACCGCCAAGAATGCCACCCGCATGATTACTACCAAAACCTTCAGGAGCAAGCGTATCACGGTGCTGACTGCCTTTTTGGTTTACCACGTCGAAACCGTCTCCGATTTCTACGCCTTTCACCGCGTTTATGCTCATTAGTGCGTGCGCGATGTCTGCATCCAAACGGTCAAATACGGGTTCCCCGAGACCAACAGGCACGTTAGTTGCCACAACCTGGATTTTTGCGCCAATAGAGTCGCCTTCTTTTTTCAGGTCACGGATAAGTTGGTCAAATGCTTCTACTTTGTCAGCATCAGGGCAGAAGAATGCATTGTTCTCGATTTCGCTCCAATCTACCTTGTCGATAGATACATCACCCATTTGTGACAAGTAAGCACGAATCTCAACACCAAACTCATCTTTTAAGTATTTCTTCGCGATTGCACCAGCAGCTACACGCATTGCGGTTTCACGAGCTGAAGAACGGCCGCCACCGCGATAGTCGCGGATGCCATATTTTTGGTGGTAAGTGTAATCAGCATGACCCGGTCTGAACTTATCTTTGATGTCAGAGTAGTCTTTTGAGCGCTGATCGGTGTTTTCAATTAGCAAACCGATCGATGTGCCCGTGGTTTTGCCTTCAAAAACGCCAGAAAGAATTTTAACTTCATCCGGTTCACGACGTTGTGTGGTGTAACGTGATGTGCCTGGACGACGGCGGTCGAGATCGATTTGTAGATCTGCTTCTGTAATTTCCAACCCCGGAGGACATCCGTCTACGATACATCCCAGTGCGATACCGTGACTTTCCCCGAATGTCGTCACTCGGAAATGTTGTCCGATACTGTTTCCTGCCATTACTTCCTCAAGTTTTTATCGCCACGCTCTCTCAAAACAGAGCATAGCTGCTTTCCAATTCTTCGTGGATTCATAGTGGCTTTATTACGTTTTGATGTAAAGAGTTAATATCGGCGAGGTATGCATAAAAAACACCGAGCATAAAGCTCGGTGTTTTGATGTTTAGTGCAAGACTCTATTAGTCTTTGTACAGTTTAAACTCTTCTGCACACTCAACCAGCTGGTCACGCGTTAGCATAAACACGCCATGACCGCCGTTCTCGAACTCAATCCAAGTAAATGGAATCTCTGGGTACTGTTCCATCATATGAATCATTGAGTTTCCGACTTCACAAATAAGAATGCCGTTATCTGTTAGATAATCTGGCGCGTTAGCAAGAATACGACGCACTAGTTTTAGACCATCTGTACCCGCAGCTAGCCCAAGCTCAGGCTCATGCGTGAACTCATCTGGCAGGCTGTTCATGTCTTCTTCATCCACATATGGTGGGTTGGACACGATTAGATTGTATTTCTCTTTTGGAAGATCACGGAACAAATCAGAGCGAATTGGGAACACTTGCTGCTCCATGCCGTGATCTTGTACGTTTTGCTCAGCCACTTGTAGAGCATCTGTAGAGATGTCGATAGCATCCACTTCTGCTTCAGGGAAAGCGTGCGCACAAGCAATCGCGATACAACCAGAACCCGTACATAGGTCCATGATGCGCGTAGGCTCTTCCACCAACCAAGGTTGGAATTCCGCTTGAATCAATTCGCCGATAGGAGAACGTGGCACAAGTACACGCTCATCAACGAAGAACTCAAGACCGCAGAACCATGCTTTGTTTGTTAGGTATGCTGTTGGCGTACGCTCGTTGATGCGTTTTACTACGCGCTCAACAATACGCAGACGCTCGCTTGTCGTTAGGCGAGAGTTCAATACGTGCGGAGGCACATCAATCGGCAAGTATAAGGTTGGCAGGATAAGCTGAACTGCTTCATCCCACGCATTATCAGTACCATGACCGTAAAACAGGTTCGCTGCATTAAAGCGGCTTACCGTCCAACGAATCATATCTTGAAGGGTATGCAGTTCCGATACCGCTTCTTCTACAAAAATCTTATCCAAAATTGCCTCCGAAAAGCGCTACAATACTGCCAATAAAGTTTATTAATGAAATTGTTTACCTAATGAGCAAAAAAGACACCGAGAACGATGACGATTTCGCCTTGTTTCAGGAAGCAGTACAGGGCGTAAAAAAGTTGCGACAGGATACCATAATCCAGCAACCAAAAAAAAATACTAAGCAAAAAGAAATCAAGCGCTCCAACCGTGAAGCGAGTGACTCTGAATTTTACTTTTCAGACGAGTTTGTCCCTCTATTAAACGATGAAGGTCCAACTCGTTATGCACGTGACGACGTCTCCACTTATGAAGTCAAACGTCTACGTCGTGGCGTGTATGTACCGGACGTGTTCCTCGATATGCACGGCATGACACAGCAAGAAGCAAAACGCGAGCTTGGTGCGATGATAGCCTATTGCATCAAAAACGAGATTCATTGTGCGTGTGTGCAACATGGTATTGGGAAACACATCCTGAAACAGAAAGCCCCACTTTGGTTAGCACAGCATCCTGACGTTATGGCTTTTCACCAAGCGCCACTAGAATTTGGTGGTGATGGTGCGTTGTTAGTGTTGCTTTCAATTCCTGAAAAGTAACAAGCTTGCTGTATACACGACGAAACGAAAAGGCAGGGATCTCCTGCCTTTCTTATTCTGTCTCTAATTTGCAAACGCTTATTTTGGTTTAGACACTTATGGCGTAATATGCCAAAGCACTTCACCATTTTGTGTTTGTAAATCATATTCAATGCACACTAGCCCTGATGTAGGAAACATCGGTGGTGTCATGTCTTTTACAAACTCTGAAGTCAGATAACCGACCAAAGGCAAATGCGATACGAACAAAAGCGAGTCCAATTGTTCGACTTCGATTAATGCACTTGCGAAATCGAAGACATGCTCGGACTGGCCATAAGGTGTAATATCTTCACAAGTTTCAATGCTTTTTGCAGAGAAATACGCACTGATCTCTTGCCAAGTTTGTTGAGCTCTAATGTACGGACTCACCAACACTTTATCGAATTGCGCAAAACCCTGTTCTTTACAGGCTCTCGCAACCGCTTCTGATTCGACTCTGCCTCTTGGGGTCAATTGTCGTGCTGCGTCTGAATCTGCAAAATGCTCGGCTTCACCGTGACGCATGATGAATATTTTCATGTTATTTCCTAGGGATAGCTAACGCTACCAAAAGGTTGACTGCTATCTTTATTAGATAGACGGGGCTAACTTTAACAATGACGAAACAAAAATACTGATATAATTATCTGTTCATTATACCAATTCGCTTGTTAAAGATAGCGACTTTCTTAACAATCTATTAAAAGAATGTACTCAGTTCATCACACTATTTAACTGTGCAATGAGTTCAGAGCATTCACTCAAACAGTTCTTCCCCATACGCAAACGCGATGGGCCTGTGCAGAAGTCTACGAATAACAAAAATACGGCAAGCAGTATTTGTCGAAACGCAAACTTTGCGCCCCCCGCGAGGGGAGCCTAAATTACTGTAATGCGAAATCTGGAGACGCATCGTGCATCTAAGTCCTAACGATTCAAATCAATACCGCTACATTACCTTGAGCAATGAACTGCGTGTACTGCTGATTCATTCCGATACAGCTCAACAGTCGGCAGCTGCTCTGGCAGTGAACGTTGGACACTTCGACGACCCAAACGATCGCCAAGGTCTGGCACACTATTTAGAACACATGCTTTTTTTGGGTACGGAAAAATACCCTAAAGTGGGCGAGTTTCAAAGCTATATTAGCCAACACGGTGGAACAAACAACGCTTGGACTGGTACAGAGCACACTTGTTTCTTTTTCAATATTGCTCCAAATGCCTTTGAAAGTGCCTTAGCTCGATTTAGCCAATTCTTTACCGCACCTTTGTTTAACGAAGAAGCATTAGACAAAGAGCGACAGGCTGTCGACTCCGAATACAAGCTCAAACTTAATGATGATTCTCGTCGCCTGTATCAAGTTAACAAAGAAGTCATCAATCCAGAGCACCCGTTTTCAAAATTCTCTGTCGGAAACTTAGATACTCTTGGCGACCGAGATGGTAAATCCATCCGCGACGAAATTGTAGAGTTTCACCACTCTCAGTATTCCGCCGATTTGATGACACTGACTCTATTTGGGCCACAGTCGCTCGATGAACAGCAAGCTTGGGTAGAAACCATGTTTGCCGACATCCCAAATCACCGCCTTCGTGGAAAATCGATTGATGTACCGATAGGCACTGAGGAAAGCACGGGCATTTTGGTTCAAGTCGAGCCGCTCAAAGAGTTCCGTAAACTGATTCTCACATTCCCCATGCCGGGAATGGATGCGCATTATAGCGTGAAGCCACTCTCCTACTTTGCTCACCTGTTGGGTTATGAAGGAGAAGGCAGTTTGATGCTTCAACTCAAAGAAAAAGGCTGGATTACTTCTCTCTCAGCGGGCGGCGGCGCGAGTGGCAGTAACTACCGAGACTTTACCGTAAGCTGCACCCTGACGCCAAACGGCTTAGATCATGTTGATGATATCGTTCAAGCAGTTTTTCAATACCTCTCGATGATCAAACAAGACGGGTTAGATGAATGGCGCTATCTCGAAAAACAAGCGGTATTAGAATCGGCTTTTCGCTTCCAAGAGCCATCGCGCCCAATGGATCTCGTCAGCCATCTGGTGATCAACATGCAGCACTATCAACCGGAAGACACGGTTTATGGTGACTACAAAATGGCGGGCTACGATGAGGAGTTACAGCGTTCATTGCTGCGATACTTAACCATCGATAATGTACGCGTCACTTTGATTGCTAAAGGCCTGGAATACAACCGTACTGCCGAATGGTACTTTACCCCCTACTCCGTCACGCCTTTTAGTGAAGACCAACGTCGTTTCTATCAACAAATCGATCCAAGCTGGCAATTCGTCTTACCGAAAAAGAACCCTTATATTTGCTACGACCTCGACCCCATGCCACTCGAAAATGGTGACTCGCTGCCAGAGTTGATTGAGGATCTCGAAGGGTTTCGGCTGTGGCATTTGCAAGATGACGAATTTCGTGTGCCTAAAGGTGTCGTTTATGTCGCTATCGACAGCTCTCATGCCGTTGCATCACCAAAGAACATCGTCAAAACGCGCTTATGTGTAGAGATGTTCCTCGATTCGCTAGCAAAAGAAACCTATCAAGCAGAAATCGCAGGGATGGGTTACAACATGTATGCTCACCAAGGTGGCGTGACCTTAACCCTCTCAGGGTTCAGTCAAAAGCTGCCTCAGTTGCTAGAAATGATTCTGCACCGTTTTGCTTCTCGAGATTTCAGCCCTGCTCGCTTTGAAACCATCAAACAACAATTGTTACGAAACTGGAGAAATGCTTCACAAGATCGCCCTATTTCGCAGCTGTTTAACGCACTTACTGGGTTACTTCAACCCAATAACCCGCCTTTCGCAACCTTAGTCGAAGCGCTAGAAGAAATCGAAGTCGATGAACTCTCGGTATTCGTAGAATCCATTCTTGCAGAACTGCACGTTGAAATGTTTGTTTACGGAGACTGGCAACGCCAGCAAGCCCATGACATGGCTACGACCTTGAAGGATGCTCTAAGAGTTAACGAGCAACGTTATGAAGAGGCACTTCGTCCGCTCATTATGCTAGGTAAAAATGGCAGTTTTCAACGTGAGGTGCATTGTAATCAGCAAGATTCAGCAGTCGTTATTTACCACCAATGCGAGGATATTGAGCCTCGCAGTATCGCGCTATACTCATTGGCCAATCACCTTATGTCGGCAACGTTTTTCCACGAAATCCGTACCAAGCAGCAATTAGGTTACATGGTAGGCACTGGCAATATGCCGCTAAATCGTCACCCTGGTATTGTACTGTATGTGCAGTCACCTAATGCAGCACCTGCCGAGCTGGTTACCTCAATCGATGAGTTTTTAAATGCCTTTTATATGGTGCTGTTAGAGTTAAACGATTACCAATGGCACAGCAGTAAGCGCGGCTTGTGGAACCAAATAGCAACGCCGGACACCACACTTCGAGGACGGGCTCAACGTCTTTGGGTTGCGATAGGAAATAAGGACACTGAGTTTAACCAACGTGACAAGGTACTGGCGGAGTTGAAGAAGCTGACGCGCGCAGACATGATTCGCTTCGTTGTGAACGAATTGAAACCTCGTACTGCAAATCGTTTGATCATGCACTCTCAAGGTCAAGCGCATTCGGAGGCTCCGCGCATCCATCTAGGACAAGAAATAGGATCGATTGAAGAGTTCCAACTTCGGCCAAAAGATTGCGGCTTGGGGTGATCTAGTTGCGCAGAAATAAAATTGTCGATTACTAGAATGAACCTACAAACCCATGAGGTTGTCGGTCTCATAGATTGAATCGGCACCATAATTGGCAGAAAATTGAAATTGCGCCATTGCGGCTTATGCTCTAATTACCAAACTAAAAATAACTTAATGAGGTAATCATGAAAAAAGCACTTTTACTTGTGGCTCTTATACTGCCATTGGCATCTGCTCACGCTGAAATCTCAGTCAAAGGCGATGGTTTCGAACTAAGTGACGACTGTGTGCGCCTTAGTGGAGACAATGTATCTATCAACTCAGATGATTGCTCTTCAAAGCAGTGGAATGATAAAGACAAGAAGAAGTAACCATTTCTTCTTTATGAAAAAGGCTTGCCACTGGCAAGCCTTTTTCTCTACCGAAGCAACGTTTAATAGAACGCTGTCCCTTCACCAGCTCGAGTAAGCAAACCATCACATGGCGCGTAACGATCGCCATACTTCGATGCAAACTCATTCATTTTCTCTACGAGCTCTTTAATGCCAAATTGGTCCATGTAACGGAACGGACCACCCAAGAACGGTGGGAAACCAATACCAAATATCGCGCCAATATCACCGTCACGTGGCGAGCGAATGATGCCATCATCCAAACAACGTACCGCTTCATTCAACATTGGCAGCACACAGCGCAACGCAATATCGTTATCGCTTAGCTTAGATTCAGGGTCGAGCTTAAGCAGTTTGTAAACCGATTTGTCGACATCTTTCTTCTTGCCCTTGTAAGTGTAAAACCCCTTACCACTCTTGCGTCCTTTACGTCCATCATTTAACAAGATATCAAACACATCCGGCCCTTTGAATCGGTCACCTAACTCGTTAACCAGAATCGGCATAATTTTCGCGCCAATGTCGACACCAACTTCATCCAACAAGGTAATCGGGCCAACAGGGAAACCAAAATCAAGCAACGCCGTATCAATCTTTTCGATCGGTTCGTTAGCCAGCAGAATATGCGCCGCTTCGTTCATGTATGGCGCAAGAATGCGGTTCACGTAAAAGCCCGCTTTGTCTTTCACTACGATCGGGGTTTTACCTTGCTTTTTAGCAAGTGCAACGACTGTTGAAATGGTTTCATCTGACGTCGTTTCATGCGGAATCACTTCCACCAACGGCATTTTTTCTACCGGGCTGAAGTAATGCAAACCCACTACGTTTTCTGGACGCTCCGCTTTTTCTGCAATTTTGTGGATAGGCAACGAAGAAGTATTGGTCGCAAAGATAGTTTCTGTCTTAGCGTTTGCTTCAATGTCCGCCACCATTTTTTGCTTAAGATCTAAGTCTTCAAAAACGGCTTCAATTACGACATCAATATGATTAAAACTGGTAAAATCGACACCACCAGACAGTTGCAGCATTTTCGCTTGCAGATCGGCCTTGGATAGAATGCGACGTTTGCGCTGTTTCTCAAATAACTTGTAGTTGTAGTTGAGCGCATTTAAAACGCCATCGTTGCTAACGTCTTTGATGCGAACAGGTACTTTTGCTTTTGCAACAGACACATGGCTGATTCCGGCGCCCATCAGACCACCACCAAGCACACCAACTTTATGAACTGGTGCTGGTTTCGCATCCGTGCCATTTTCTTTCTTCATTTCTGTTGTGGCAAAGAAGATCGAACGGAGCGCTTTTGACTCTGAGCTCATCACAAGCTCACCAAAGCGCTTCGCTTCAAGTTCTTGGCCTTTAGCGAAGCCTTTCTCTAAGCCATGTTGAATAACTTCTAGAATTGCAACCGTTGCTGGATAGTTACCGCGAGTTTTTTGATTCGTTTTCTTCGCAGCTTGCTCAAATACAAACTTGCGCCCTAGCCCGCTACCAGACATCACCTTTTCTTTCGTCGATAGCTTTTTCGTACCCTTGTTTTTACCTTTGTCGATAAACTGTTTTGATACGTCGAGCAAAATGGTGTCAGGCACACAGGCGTCCACAACGCCCAGTTTTTTAGCTTTCTTCGCACGAAGTTGTTTACCCGTCAGGATCAAGTCCAACGATGGTAACAGGCCAATCAAACGTGGCAGACGCTGAGTACCACCAGAACCTGGCAATAAACCAAGTTGTACTTCTGGCAGACCTAAACGCGTTTTGTCAGAATCCGTACAAACACGATAATCACATGCAAGAGCCAGTTCTAAACCACCGCCCAAACATGGGCCATGAATGGCCACAACGACAGGATACGGTAAGTCCGATAGCTGCTGGAACAACTCCTGACCCTGCCTTGCTAAGGCTTCCGCTTCACTTGCTGTGGTGCATGCTTCTAGCATTCTAACATCTGCGCCCGCAACAAAATTGTCCGGTTTTAGGGAGTGGATGATCATCCCTTTAATACCACTGGAGTCTTTTAGCTGAGCAAAAATTTCTTTCATTTCGTCAGCAAAAGCCGCCTGCAGCGTATTCATTTTTTCATTAGGAACATCGATGGCTAACCAAGCAATATTTTGCTCATCAACCTTTAGACTAAATGCTTTTTGCTCGCTCATTACTCAACCTCCAGAATCATTGCCGCACCAAGACCACCAGCAGCACATGCGGTATTCAATGCAATACCACCGCCACGGCGTTTTAGCTCTCGTAGGGTTTGCGTCATCATACGCGCACCAGTCGCAGCAAATGGGTGACCATAAGCAATTGATCCGCCAAGCACGTTGAACTTATCCATGTCAATTTCACCAATCGCTTTTGAGCGACCAAGGTTTTCTTGAGCAAACTTATCGGAAGCAAACATCTTCACATTCGCCAATGCTTGAGCAGCAAAGGCCTCGTGCATGTCGATCAACGTCAAATCTGACAGTTCCAAGCCTGTATTTTCAAGCACTTTCGCTGTGGCATAAGTCGGACCCATCAGCATGTCCTTTTCCACGCCGATAGCAGAGAATGCATAACCTCGGATGTAACCAAGGATCTCCATTCCGAGCTCTTTCGCTTTACCTTCTCGCATCAACATCACTGCCGCACCACCATCAGTCAATGGCGTACTGTTCGCTGCCGTAACACTGCCATACTGACGATCAAACGCAGGTCGCAATTTCGCGTATCCCTCAACCGTTGAGTCATGACGAATATTGTTATCTTCCGAAATCCACTTTTTGTATGGTTCAGGGAAAGCCGTCATCACTTCATCTTGGATTTTTCCTTCTTTCCAAGCTTGAGAAGCCAGCGTATGAGAACGATGTGCAAGCGCATCCTGTTCTGCGCGAGAAATACCATGTGTTTTAGCCATTTGCTCTGCAGTTTGTCCCATGGATAAACCCGTAGAGTACTCTGCTACTGCTGGTGGCACTGGCATCAGGTCTTTAAAGCTCAAGTTTTTGAGGATACTAAGCTTCTGACCCATTGTTTTTGTCTTACTAAGAGCAAGCAGATTAGCGGCCAGTTTCTTTGATACGCCAATAGGCAGGACGGAAGAAGAGTCTGCACCGCCAGCAATACCAATATCGATGGTTCCCGCCATGATGCTTTCTGCGACATTAACCGCCGCTTGAAAACTCGTCGCACACGCTCGAGTCACACTGTATGCATCAGTATGGATGTTCATACCAGTGCCTAACACGATTTCTCGTGCGATGTTTGGCGCTTCAGGCATTTGTACTACTTGTCCAAATACCACTTGTTCGATTAGCTTCGGATCAATATCTGTTCGAGCAAGCATTTCGCTTACTACCATTTTCCCTAAATCGACCGCTGGCACTTGGCTAAATTCCGTGCTTTGACGAGCAAAGGGAGTTCGAAGCCCCGCGACAATAGCGACACGCTCACCATTGCGTGTTTTTACTTCCTGCTTGCCCATTGTTTCTCCTTAAATACAAGAGGTCTGACCTGATGCATTGTAATGAATTTGTTAAATTTATCAAACGTGCGTTTAAATAAACGTGAAGCAAGTAGTTCAATTACTCTACTTCTTTGATTCTTATGCGATTACTAATGGTTAACTATAGAGAGTTAAAACGGTAAGAGGTATACGGAAAGTAAAATCGAAGCAAAAAAAAACCACACATAACTGTGTGGTCGGAATATCTATAAAACAATTAACTTACGCCAATTGAAAAGTAATCAGTTTCCTGATTAGGAGAAAGTAAAGTCAGCCTTCAAAAGGAAGTGTCATCTTGCTCAACATGTTAGTCGCAATGACTAACGAGATGACAAGGTGTACTATAACCCCTTCACTGCTTGATATTTTGAAATAGATCAATTTTATAGTGATTTTACGAGTTTTAAGCTCACCTAAAGCGATTATTGATTCAAAACAATTCAAGAATCCACCATCAGAAGTCCCTTTTAATGCTCCATCGAGTGAACTTATCCAAGCCATTGATTACTAATGATGATATTGTTAACAATATATATCAATTCGTGTTCGATGATATCTGACATTTGCGTATACACTTTTAGGTAACCACATGGCTTATTGTGTCAAAGGGGTTGCATGACAAATCCTGCAACCAAAACCGCTAAGCGATGAAGCAAGTAAAGTCATGCTCAGAACAAATAAGAAACTCACAGAGCGAGGATGGAGGCTCCTGTGGCCATATTAAAAATGTTTGGAAAGAAAAATTCCAACAGTCCGGTCAACTCTGATATGGACAAGCAAAGAAAATACGAAGCGCTCGTCCGAGGGTATCATCGTGACTTGTACCGCTACGCATATTGGTTGTGCAAAGATAAAGCGGTCGCGGAAGATCTAGTTCAGGAAACCTGTCTTAGAGCTTGGAAGTCACTCGATAGCCTCCAAGACGAAAAAGCTGCCAAGTCTTGGCTCATCACAATATTGAGACGAGAAAATGCGCGCCGCTTCGAACGTAAACAATTTGATTTAGTTGATATCGATGATTACGGCAATGATGCTAAAGTCAGCGATGACTCACATCATCAGCAAGAATGGCTGCAGGCACAGATCATGAAGCTCGATGTTGAATATCGTGAGCCTTTATTTCTCCAAGTTGTCGGTGGTTTCAGTGGAGAAGAAATTGGCGACATTCTTGATTTAAATAAAAACACAGTGATGACTCGACTATTTCGCGCTCGTAATCAACTTAAAGAGATGTTGGATTCTCAAGATACTAAGAGAGGACAAAAGAATGGATGATTTAGAATTTCGTCGTCGTATTTTGTCGGATCCAAAACAAAAGGATGAAGAGATTCTGCAAGCTTTAGCTGGTAGCGACGCCAACAATAAGTTTGTTGATGACGTTTTGGATCTCGATGTAAAAATTAAACAAGCCATGAATGTGGATGTACCCGAAGATCTCGCAGATAAGATTTTATTTAGCCAGACGTCGAGTGCACTTGATGAAGAGAAGGTCGTCAGACCAAACTTTGTCCGCAAAGCAATGGCACTTGCCGCTTCTATTGCGTTCACCGCAGGATTATTAGTTGGCCAAGTAAACTGGGGAAATGTTTTGGTGTCTCCAGCACAAGCCAGTTTAGCGGATACCGCAATGAAACACGTTATTCATGAAGAACCGTTTGTTCGTCATCTTGATGAGGATGTACCGAGCTCGCAAATTAATGCGAAAATGTCGCCATTTCATTACCAGTTTAGTGAAAACTTTCCATATCACGTTTACTACCTAAACCACTGCGGTTTTGGCGAATCCAATGCGGTGCATATGGTGTTCCAAGGTCCAAAAGGTAAAGTAACGTTATTTATTACTGGTATTCCAAGCGAACAAAGTACCGACTTTAGTAAGGATGGCATGACCGGAATCGTTCAGCCCGTCGGGAGTTCAAGCCTGATTTTAGTCGGGGAAGAAGGTGAAAATATTGATGCGATCGCTACGACTCTTGCATCAATGATTAAGCCGATGTAACAACTTCGACGATTTCCAGCCTTCAAAAGGTTAAATGCCGCTAAATGATCTTATTTAGCGGCATTTTTGTATAAATAGAGCACAAAACATTCACCACTGCTATAGCATTTAGAGCTTAAACTCTAAATTATGCATTTTAAGTGCAATTTCCCGTCTTTTAGACATCATTTCTGCAATTTTTATTCAATTTTATCCAATGGTCGGATTTGTCCAAGCAATTATTGATACTACTATCTGCGCCACTGAGCAAAAGCTCAATTTATCGTCCAAAGAGACGAATCTAATAAGGAAAAACAAATGACTCAGAACACGCGTCTGTTTAAAAAGACTCTCCTAGCAGTAACGGTAGCTTTTGCCTCAGGTCAATCGATGGCAGCGGGTTTCCAAATCAACGCTCAATCAGCAACTGGCATCGGCCGTGCATTTGCTGGTGATGCAGTAATCGCAGATAATGCAGCGGTAATGGCTCGTAACCCAGCAGCAATGGCTCTGTTTGATAAAATGGAACTGTCGCTAGGTTTCGAAAGCATTACTTCAATGATTGAAGTGAAAGATGCGAAATATAACGTTAATACTCCTTTGGGCTCCAGTACTGTAAATGTTGCTGACACTGATGATGTGGGTGATACGTCAATAGCTCCAAACATTCACCTAATCGTTCCAGTAAATGACAAGTTTGCATGGGGCGTAAACGCATACTCTAATTTCGGCACTAAAACTGAATTTTCAGATAACTACACCGCAACCGAGTACGGTGGTCTTACGGATGTAAAAAGCTTCAACTTTGGATTGGCGGGTTCTTACCGTTTAAACGAACAATGGAGCTTTGGTGCTGGTTTAGATTTAATCTACGGCCAAGGCACAATGAAGCGTACAACTAGCTCTTCAGTCCCAGGGGTTGGCGGTCAAAAAATTCTGGACGTAGATAAAGCTGATGGTTGGGCTGTTGGTTTTAACGTTGGTACTGTGTACGAACTAGATGAAAACAACCGTTTTGGTCTAGCATATCGTTACAGCCCTGAATTTACGGCGAAAGACGATAAAGGTCAGGAAATCACGCTACCTCTACCAGATATGGCCGAATTTTCTGGTTTCCACAAAATCCAAGACACTAAGTTTGCTGTACACTACAGCATCCAATACATCGGTTGGAAAGATTTCGACCAAATTGATTTTGAGAACCTAAATCAGGGTTTACTTAAAGGTGGTTACTCGAAAGACTATCAATGGCAAGATGGCTGGCACTACGCAATTGGTGGTACTTACTACCTAAACAACAACTGGACACTTCGTGCTGGTTACATGTACGACACAAGCGCTCAAGATAAAGTAACGTCTATCTCGGTACCAGACTCAGATCGCCAGTGGTTCTCCACAGGTTTCTCTTACCATATTGATAATAGCTCAAACATCGATTTTGGCTTCACGTACTTGTTAGGTGAAGATGTAAAAGTTAATGAGAATACTCAATTAGCTCCTGGCCTTTCTACCGGTGTAACAGCAACAACTCATGCTGATGCAATTCTATTCGGCTTACAATACAGCCGTAGCTTCTAAACGCTTCGCTGTTAGTTAGTAGAAAAATACTTTATATAAAAGGCTGGATTTCCAGCCTTTTTTCATATCTGCGATTTATTGCCCACTCAATTTGAGTGAACACGTGTATCTAAATCTCACAATTAGGACGCACAGCTGTTCGCTGAATTCCGTTTACAAGCCTTTCACAGTTAGATTATTAAACCACATAAACAATATTTTAAAGGATAATATTCCAAATTACCACTTACGCTGGACTTTCATTTCTAAAGTAAAAACTCTACCTTTAAACTTTCGTCCCACGTTATAAACAAATCAGCGAACATTCGAATGAAAACCAACAAGACTCTTCTATCAACAGCAGTGGCATTAAGCCTACTTGGCACAACGGGCATGGCTAACGCAGCAGGTTTCCAACTTGCTGAATATTCTGCAACAGGCCTAGGTCGAGCATATGCTGGTGAAGCTGCAATGGCTGACAACGCAAGTGCACAATGGCGTAACCCAGCAATGCTAACTTATTTGGAAGGCACTCAAGTGTCCGTTGGTGCAATCTATGTGAACCCAAATATTGATATTGAAGGTGATGTAAACTTCCACGGTAGCACTTCTTCTGCATCTTCAGATGACTTCGCACATGATGCAATCATTCCAAACTTCTACCTATCACACCAATATAATGAGAAATTCGCGATTGGTTTGGCATTTGGCACCAACTACGGCATGGAAACCGATTTAGGTAAAGGCTTTGGTGCCTCGCACTTCGGTAACGAAGCAAGCGTAACGACAATGGAAGCGAACTTAAACGCAGCTTACAAAGTCAATGAATCAATCAGCGTTGGTGGTGGTATCCGTTACATCATCGGCGAAGGCAGCTTTGGCGCAGCAGCTCCTAAGAATAACGTTGTAGGGTTAAACCCTGAAACTAATCAACCAATCAGTGTTCCTCAAGGTACCGCTCTAAAATACATGGAAGGTGACGATACCGCTTGGGGCTGGCAAGTTGGTACAGCATGGCAGATCAATGAAAATAACCGTATCGGCTTCGCGTACAAATCTGAAGTTGAACTAAAGCTTGAAGGCCATGCTGAAGGTCTTGGTTTTGGCTTCGGTACTTCTGAACGCGACAACGGCTACATGTATCTAAACCTGCCTGCAACGGCTGAGTTAGCAAGCTTCCACCAAGTAACAGACCAACTTGCGTTACACGCAAGCGTTAACTGGACGGATTGGAGCTCTTTCGAGAAATTGGAAGCACGTCTAGATACTGCAGGCACGCATATGGTTAAAGTAGAAAACTGGGAAGATAATTATCGCTTTGCTGTTGGTGCTACTTACCAGCTTGATCCTAAGCTAGCGCTACGCACTGGTATTGCATACGATACTTCAGCGGTAAGCGACAAAAACCGTACGATCACTATTCCAGAAACTGACCGCACTTGGCTAAGTATTGGCGCAACGTACGATTGGACGAAAGACTTCAGCCTAGACGCTGGCTTCACCTATATTTTTGCGAAAGACGCACCAATCGTTGAGTCTCGTGGTTACAAGTCAGACGACACTGCAGAACAAGTCGGCGGCCAATTCGTAGGCGAAACTACGGGTAATGTTTGGCTAATCGGTGTTCAAGCAAACTACCGTTTCTAACCAAGCTGCAAAATACAAAAAAGGCTTAGCATCAGCTAAGCCTTTTTTCATTTCTCTATTGTGAAGAACAACGCTTAAAAGTCTTCTAGATATTCGTCTAAATACTCTTCTTCTTCGATGTTAACTTCTTCTACCGTTTCAACTTCTGCTTTAAAGTTTTGACGCTGGATATAAACATCACGAGTAAGAATATATGGATCCGGCGATGAGTCTAGCTGCGCTTCTTGCGGCACTAATAAAGCACGCTTCTCCATGCCTTCAAACGCCCACTTACCCAAACTCGCCCAGAAGTTGAGATAAGAGAGGGGTAAATACGTACTATCTACGGTATCTGTCACTTCACGTAAGGTATACGGACCATAACCCGGAACCATGAAGTAAGGACCATTTCCAACACCATAGTGGCCTACTGCATCACTGAACGCTTTCTCGTCGTACTTCGTAATACCCGCGGCACTTGCAATATCGAATAAACCGAAAATACCGAACGTCGAATTAATCCAAAAACGGTTAAAGTGGTCCACGGCTTTCGTACCATTACCCATGATTAAGTTATTAACCATGCTTGCTGGCTCATCTAAGTTCGATAAGAAGTTAGCGATACCAGAACGAATAGGAACTGGCGTGTATTCTACATACGCAAGTGATACAGGACGAACCAAATACGGATCTAAATATTCGTAGTTGAGTTCCCACATGGTTCGGTTAAAGCCTTCCAACGGGTCATACACATCAGAAGTCGTTTGATTTGTTTCTTGTCCTGTTACTGCTTCATCAGGCGCACTTGAACAGCCAACCAGTCCAACGGCTAACAGCAACAAGAAGGTAGATTTACCCTTGTTATACATTTTATTTTCCATAACGACTATTAATGTACCTAAGTCACCCCGATTAACCATTGTACGTATGTTGAGCAGGATACATAGTAAAGATGACTCAGATATGGGAATAAATAAAGGCCAGCAATCGCTGGCCTTCGGTATTCTACTCGATCGTTTAGAGTCATACCACTAAAGGCAACTGACTCTACCTCGTTGTCATGTTTCAGAGACAGATGTTAACAATTAATACTGCTGATCAATGGTCACTTCTACTGGTGCGCCAAATTCAACGACGTCACTTTCTCCGTGCCAATCTTGATCACGCGTTGCTACGTTACCGTCAGAATCTACACGCACACGGACGATTAGCTTATCGAGTGAAGATAACTTTTGCCCTTGCATCATGGCATTGCCATCATCTAATACGACTGTGCGAGGGAAAGTACCTAGCGGATAACGAGCAGCAGCCACAGGCATTGGAGAGCCATCTGAACGATGTACTGACACAATCAGAACTGCGTTTGGATCCAACTGAGCATTTGGTGCCACATTAATTGTCACAGCTACACTCTTATCCGGTGAAACCGCTTCGCCCATTTGCTTACGAGCACTATCAATACTGCGTGACAACATCTCGTAGCGGCTATCTTCTGGACCAATCATTTGCTGCATGATTCCCCAGTACTTGATGGCTGCCGGGAAGTCTTGACGCTCAAACGCATCGAACGCTAACAAAGAAAACACACGCAGATCGACATAGTCTTGCTGCATCAGCTTGCCGAGTAATGAGCGAGCCGTCGCTTGATCCATTTCCTCTTGAGACAGCATCAGAGCTTGTGCATAACCCAACATCACATCTGGGTCTTTTGGCTCTAGGCGGTACGATTTTTCCATCGCATCGATAGCTGTGGTGACATCACGATTTGCTAACGCAATACGACCTAGCAGTAACCAACCTGTCGAGTCTTCCGGCTGGTAATGTAAGCGAGTTCGAAGGGCTAGGGTCAAATCCGCCATTTCATCGTCACTCAGCGGCTCAGAAGAAGCCGACATCAGCTTTTTCGATAACTCAGGTAGATTTGCAGACACTTCTTGCCATTGAACAATATCGTCTGACGCGCCAAATTTATAATACAAACCATAGCTCAGCACCACCGTCAGAATTACCGATGGAACTAAAACCGCGATTGGAGAAACCTTGGTTTCTTTTTGCGCTTTATCACCAGGGATATCGTCAAGCAGTGATTGCTTTAGATCAGAAATCAGTTCGTCTTCACTTTCAACCAGACCTTCGTCAGTTTCTTCTGCAAGCTCAGATAGTCGGTCTTTATAAAATGCCTTGTTGAGCTCATCGCGTAACACATCATCATTGTTCGCTTTTTGTTTAAGCAGCGGCAAAGCCACCAACGCACAAGCAATAAGCGTGAGAGCAACGGTGGAAATCCAAAATAGTGTCATTACTTCTTATCTCCGTTGTTCTCTTCTTCAAACAATGCTTTTAAACGAGCTTCTTTTTGCTCATCCCATTGCTCGTCACTGCTCGCTTTTGCCTTAACTTTAGATTTACGGCTACGCAGTACAATCAAACCAAAACCACCCAGTACTACAGCGAGTGGCCCTAGCCACAAAATCGCAGTCGCGACCGTAAATGGTGGGTTGTAAGTCACGAAGTTACCGTAACGGGCGATCATGTAATCAACGATCTCATCTTTGGACTTACCTTCTTTGGTCATTTCGTACACCTTATGGCGTAAGTCCTGAGCAAGTTCAGCGTTAGAATCCGAGATCGTGTTGTTCTGACATTTAGGGCAACGGAGCGTATGGCTTAACTCTTTGAACTGCTGTTCTTGTTCCAAATTATCAAACTCGTACACTTCAATGGCCGCATGAGCAGCAAGAGATAATGTCATCGCAGCAAAAACGGCAAGAATTAGCTTTCTCATTGCTTCGCCTCCTCAACCAATTGGTTGTAAAGCGGCTCCAGTGTTTCTGACCAATTACGTGGGTTTACATCCCCTACATGGCGATAGCGAATCACACCATTTGCATCAATAATGAATGTTTCTGGAGCACCATAAACGCCAAGGTCAAGGCCAAGCATACCACTGCCATCAAATAGGCTGATCAAGTACGGGTTGCCGAGATCATTCAGCCAACCTATTGCTTTATTACGATCATCTTTGTAATTCATACCGATGATCTTAACGCCCTTACCCGCCAATTCGTTTAGGTATTTATGCTCTGCATAACACGTTGGGCACCACGTTGCCCAAACGTTCAAGAGCAACGGTTCACCTTTAAAAATTGATTGGTCGTACTGTTTTCCAGGCTCAGCCAGGTCTTCTAAATGAAATTCAGGAACTGGCTTGCCAACCAAAACCGACTCCAATTTAGTTGGATCATCGCCCTCTTGGTTACGCATTAATTGGGTTGCGAAAATACCCGCTAGAATCATGAAAGCGACAAGCGGAATAAATAAGATTTTCTTATTCATGTTATGCCTCCTGCTCTTTTGACTTCGCATTTTTCTTCGGCGATTTACGGAAGCGGTAGCGTTTATCAGAAATCGCTAGTGCGCCGCCTAATGCCATAACCAAAGAGCCAGCCCAAATCCAACGAACGAACGGTTTATAGTAAATACGAACAGCCCAAGATCGGTTGTCGTCTAAACGTTCACCCATTGCAATGTATAAGTCGCGGCTAATACCACGGTCAATGGCTGCTTCAGTCATCATAGACTTAGCCGTACGGTAGAAGCGCTTCTCTGCGTGAAGCGTATTCACGTATTTGCCATCGTGTGTGATCTCAAAGTCTGCGATGTAGCCATCGTAGTTTGGACCATCTTTATCACGCAAGCCTGAGAAGTAGAAATCATAGCCTTGAATTTGGAAGTGTTCGCCAGGTGCTAAACGTACATCACGCTCGATGCTGTAGTTCTGTACCATCGCAATACCGATAACAGATACCGCCAGACCAACATGACCCAACATCATTGCCCAGTGGCTACGTTGCAGCTTGCGAACACCTTCACTAAAGCTATGACGGTGCGTTGCGCGCTCGTACAGTTCAAAGCCATGCATCGCAATAATCCAAATCGCCATCACCCAACCAATGTAAGCCATGGTTGAGAAGAAATCGGCAAACAGGTACACGCATAGCGCGGCCAAGGCGAAAGCAAGCACACCTGAAACGAGCATTGGTTTCACAAGTTTAGATAAATTGTCTCGCTTCCAACGAATAAGAGGACCAATACCAAGCAGGAAAGCGAATGGCATCATTAACCACGCAAACAGCATGTCAAAGAATGGCGCACCGATAGAAACCGACCCCAAACCAAGCTGCTTGTGTACGAGCGGCAACAGTGTCCCCACTAACACCACAACAAGAGCGGCGATAAGTAATACGTTGTTGGCTAAGAGCGCATTTTCACGTGAGACTAAGTCGAAGTTACCTCGTACACGCACTGCTGCCCCTTTTACGGCAAACAGCAATAAAGAGCCGCCGATAACGAAAACGAGGAAGCCTAGAATAAACATACCGCGCGACGGGTCAGACGCGAACGCGTGCACCGATACTAAAATACCGGAACGGACTAAGAAGGTGCCCAACAAACTCAACGAAAATGCAGAGATTGCCAATAGTACCGTCCACGCTTTAAATGTGCCGCGTTTTTCTGTGACGGCAAGAGAGTGCATTAATGCGGTACCCGCTAACCAAGGCATGAATGATGCGTTTTCTACTGGGTCCCAGAACCACCAGCCACCCCAGCCAAGTTCGTAGTAAGCCCACCAAGAACCTAGTGCGATACCAAGTGTTAAAAATACCCATGCTGCGGTTGTCCAAGGACGAGACCAACGAGCCCAAGCCGTATCAAGGCGTCCGGTCATTAGGGATGCGATCGCAAAAGAGAACGCAACCGAGAAACCAACATAGCCCATGTAAAGCATTGGCGGGTGAACAATCAAACCAGGATCTTGAAGCAGAGGGTTCAAGTCACGTCCGTCAACCGGGAAGAACGGTAACGTACGTAGGAATGGGTTTGACGTTAGGATGATAAACAGTAGGAAACCCACTGAGATCATGCCCATAACAGCAAGTACACGTGCAACCGACTCTTGCGGCATACCACGACTAAACGTCGCTACAGCGACAGTCCAAGCAGCTTGGATTAAAACCCATAGCAACAGTGAACCTTCGTGCGCACCCCATACTGCGGTTAAACGGTAGTACCAAGGAAGCTGACTATTCGAGTTGCTCGCTACATACTGTAACGTGAAGTCGTTGGTATAAAATCCCCAACATAAAATGGCGAAAGAGAACAACAGCATCAGGAACATAGACCAAGATAGCGGTCGCGCTGTGTTCATGAGCATGGCGTTATTATTCGATGCTCCCCACAATGGCAATACGCTCAACAGCACAGCCATTGCAAGCGAAAGAATGAGAGCAAAGTGACCGATTTCAGCAATCATTGGCCGCTTCCTTGTTTCTGTTCGGTGCTGTATTGAAGCGGTTCATGCGTTTTCTTCATCGCTTCTGCAATTTCTGGTGGCATGTATTCTTCATCGTGCTTCGCTAGGACCTCAAATGCCTCAACTGTCGTGGCATCTTTCAGTACACCTTGAGCAACAATACCCTGCCCTTCACGGAACAAGTCAGGAAGAATACCGTCATAGGTAATCGTCACTTTCGGACCGACATCGTGCAGGTCAAAACTCACTTTCAAAGAATTAGGATCTCGACGAACTGAGCCCACAACCACCATTCCACCGATACGCAGACGCTGGCCTACTTCTGGCTTGGTGCCATCTGGCTTACCATTAACCAATTCCGTTGGAGTGTAGAAAAGGTCCATATTTTGGTTAAGCGCATAAAGTATCAAACCAATGGTGGCACTAATACCGATAAAGATCGCTAGTACAATACCTAGCCTCTTTTTACGTCTCGGGTTCATAAGGTGTTCTCCATGTTCTTCGCTGCGTCGATACGAGCTTGACGGTCAATTTTTGCTTTCACTTCTTTCAATAATGCATCACCGCGGCGAAGGCTAGTGATCAGAAGAATCAGCATGGATAAGAAAGTAATACCAAACGCACTCCATACGTATGATGCGTAGCCACCCATGGCAAAAAAGTCGCTCAGAGATTCAAAATGCATAATCAGTTACCTCACTGAGTTTGTTCTGTTGCGAGTTTGCGCACCCAAGGGCGGTGACTTTCTTTACTGATGATTTCGTTACGAAAACGGACCATCGTCACGGCACCAAAGAAGAACGCAAAGCCAAAGATGTTCAGCAATAACGGCCAAAGCATGTCGGATGAAATAGAAGGTTGTTCAAATTTCGTGATCGTCGCACCTTGATGAAGCGTGTTCCACCATTCCACGGAAAAGTGAATGATAGGTAGGTTTACTACGCCTACGATCGCTAAAATACCAGCAGCTTTTGCGGCGGTTTTTTGATCGTCAAACGCATGGTAAAGCGCAATCACACCAAGGTAGAGAAATAGAAGAATCAATTCAGATGTAAGACGGGCATCCCATACCCACCAAGTGCCCCACATAGGCTTGCCCCAAACAGCACCTGTAAGTAGAGCAATAAAAGTAAATACTGCACCAATCGGAGCCATCGCAAGTGCCGCCATATCAGATAGGCGAACTTGCCATACTAGGCCAATAAATGCAGCGATCGCCATCGACATATAAACGCCCATAGACCAAATAGCTGATGGGACATGAATGTAGATGATTCGGAAACTGTCACCTTGTTGGTAATCTGAAGGCGCAAATACAAGCCCCCAAACCGTACCAACCGATAAGCATACGAGGGCCAATACAGAAAACCAAGGCAGAAACTTACCACTCAAACGATAAGCTGCTTCTGGCTTGGCATAAGGATGTAGCCATTTCCACATGTTTTGTTCTCACTCTTACTTCAGGGACACTGTCTAAAGGGTTGAGACCGTAGCAGTGCTTTAATAATAATTCTTTGATCAAGCGCCGCTTCATTGGCACTTTATTGAGTTAGTTGACACTAACTCGTAATGCGGCACTGATGGCAAAAGGCGTTAATGTCATCGCCCCCATTAGCATCGCACCTAAAATCGCTAGTTGACCGTTATACGCCATACCGAGTGCGGCAGCATCAATTGCCGATGTTGCGAAAATCAAAATTGGGATGTAGAGCGGAAGAATAAGCAAACTCAAAAGAACGCCACCCTTTTGCAACCCAACAGTCAACGCCACACCAATGGCGCCAATAAAACTTAGTGTTGGTGTACCGATCATCAAGGTTAATACAACCGATAGCCAAGTATTGAAGTCGAGCGAAAGTAAAACCGCCAATAATGGGCTAATTAAAATCAGAGGTAACCCTGTTAACAACCAATGTGCTATGACCTTTGAAACCACTACAAGTTGCAATGGAATCGGCATTAGCATCATTTGTTCTAGTGCACCGTCTTGAAAATCATCACGAAATAGACGCTCTAATGATAATAAGGCGGACAGCAATGCGGCAACCCAAACGATGCCCGCTGCAATACGTGCTAACAAATTAGGCTCTGGTCCAATACTCAGAGGAAAGAGAGTAATGACAATAATAAAGAACCACAGCGGGTTCAGAATGTCTGCCTGACGGCGAAATGCGATTAGGAGCTCACGACGAATGATGGTGGTCATCGAGGAAATCATATCAGTCACCCAGCTTTATTTTTCTAAGTTTCGGGCTGTCCGCAAACATATCTTGATGCGTCGTCAACACAACAATACCGCCATTATCAGCATGACTTGCGAACAAAGATTCAAGCACCTTGACACCTTGCTTATCAATGGCAGTCAACGGCTCATCTAAGATCCATAAAATTTGCTTACTGAGCCATAACCTTGCCAATGCGACTCGTCGTTGCTGACCTGCGGAAAGTTGTGCTACAGGCACATCTTCTCGACCAGCTAATCCTACTTGAGTCAAAGCGATAAAGATTTCTTCGTCTGAAGAGCGATTATTTTGAATAGATTGATAAAAACGTAAGTTTTCTAATGCGGTAAGCTCTCGTTTCACTCCTGTTTGATGTCCTAAGAAAAGCAGATCTTGATGGAAAACATCACGAGATTTTTCAACCTCTTCGCCTTTCCATTTAATGACACCTTCTTCTCTATCACCTAACCCTGTCACAATCCGTAGCAATGTAGTTTTACCAGTACCATTACGCCCTTCGATCTGGACCAATTCACCAGGCTTAATTTCAAACTGCAGGTTTTCAAACAGAACCCTTTCATCACGGATTGCTGTCAGGTTAGACACTTCTAACATAGAGCTTCAACTAAAAAATGAACGAGCCGCTATATTAGCACAGCTTAGTTATGACAAAACAGGATAAGAGGGCTAGGTTACATGTAAGTTCATGTATTTTTGTTAATTAATCATCACACTTTAATAAAATTAACTATAAGTAGTTATAAGCGCTCATTTTGAATTTGAGAGGCCAGAACTAAGAGCAAGATCGACTGAAGGTTGTCTAGGGTTGTATTTAAGAAGAGCATTAGAGGCTAAAAACAAAAAAAGAGGCGTAATAACGCCTCTTTTTCTCGCTTGATAACCTTTAGCGTCGACGACGTCCACGCGTTGGATATTCTGAGTCATCTGATGGCTGACCACTTAATGGTGGAATCTTCTCTTTCCCCGCCAGTTTCTTCTGCAGTGAAAGCATCAACTCAGCTTCGGCTTTTGGTAGTTCGCACTCTTCAATCAGCTCGTTGATATCAGCGCCAAGCTGTACCATTTTAGAAGCGCGACTGTACAAGCGACCATCAGTATCAGCGTGTTCGAGTTCGCGAATTCTCTCGTTTAAGTGCTGAATAATGTCTTGTTGCTCGGTCACTTTTTGTCCAAGACCAACAACAACCGAGCGCACTTCGAGTAACTGCTTACTCAACTTTTGCACTTCTTTATCTGCGTGTCGAGATTGAGCTCGTTGTTGATCTAACTGCTTTTGTAACCCCGAGCGAATCCGCAGTTGCAAAACAACCAATACCAACACGATAAAAGCAACGCCACCCGCAAGGAATGGGGCAGATAAAAGAGTCTCTTCAGCCATCATCATTCAGCCATTAAAGGTGAGCCATCTCGTCCCACTCGTCATCTGTTAGCAGCTTGTTCAAATCCACAAGGATAAGAAGCTTGCCGTCACGGTTGCTCACACCCTGGATGAACTTCGCACTCTCGTCGGTACCAACTGAAGGCGTCGTATCAATTTCAGAAGAACGCAGATAAACAACTTCTGCCACGCTATCTACTAAGATACCAATCACTTGACGCTCAGACTCGATCACAATAATACGAGTGTTGTCAGTGACTTCGCCTTCCATCAGGCCAAAACGTGAACGTGTATCGATAACAGTAACTACATTACCGCGTAGGTTGATGATACCAAGTACATAATCTGGTGCACCTGGAACAGGGGCAATTTCAGTATAACGAAGTACTTCACGAACTTGCATTACGTTGATGCCGTACGTTTCTTCTTCTAGCTGGAACGTCACCCACTGAAGAACTTCGTCATTCGATGCATCTTTCTTCACTTCTACTTCAAAAGCTTGAGACATAGTTAATCCTCGTTAATGTCGTTCCCGACTTAAATCTAATTCAGTGATTTGACATCTAAACCGGCGTTTAGCATGTCAATGAGCGCCTGGACATGAATTAAGGCACACATTTTTTCTTTTACCATGCCCGCTAGCCAAGGGCGTTTACCCGCCTGCTCACGCCAGCGAACCTTGTCGATATTAAGCGTTTCAGTCCCCATTAATTGGTTACTGGCCAACCCCCACATGCTCTCACCAAGCATGACGACATATTGGTAGTTATCTTTATAGCTATCATCACGAAGCTTATCTGCCATCACCCATTTCGCGGTATCGACGACATCAAACTGCTGCTCGCGATTTGTTTGTAGCCCCAAATAC
The DNA here is from genome assembly GCF_033338775.1 of Vibrio sp. Vb1018. Taxonomy (NCBI): domain Bacteria; kingdom Pseudomonadati; phylum Pseudomonadota; class Gammaproteobacteria; order Vibrionales; family Vibrionaceae; genus Vibrio; species Vibrio sp. Vb1018. Next base: position 34,992 of record NZ_JAWOTI010000019.1, on the reverse strand, counting down.
CAGGCGGGTTTTCCTATCAAATGGTTAAGCTCGCTAATGCGATGAATACCACCTAACTCATCAAGAGGTACAGCAAACGTGACACCATTCACATCAAAGTAAAGAACTTGGAAGTCCTCACTTCGCTTCGTGCTTTCCCAGACCGTTGGTATATCGGAATCTGCTTGTGTTTCGAGTTCAGTATCGACGTTCGATTCTATATTGATACTTTGTTCGATCACTGCGTGAGGTTCATCCACCTCTGGTTGCGCTTCCTCAAAAACTGGCTCATCAATCACCCAGTCCTGTATTTCCTCAACACCCTGAAGCTCAGGCACCTCACTAAAGGTTTGTACCTCAGGCTCAGCCGCTTTTATCTCTGCTGCAATATCAATCGTATTTTGTTCAAGAATACTATCAATATCCAACTCAGCCACTGGGTTGCTTGCTTCAAGCTGACTTAATAGCCTTTGAACATCTTCCAGGTTTGGAGCTTCCAACTCTGGCGGATATGTTTCTTGAAACTGGTACGTTTCTGGCTCCGAGTATTGTAGCTGTAATTCTGGCTCTGGCTCTGGCTCTGGCTCTGGCTCTGGCTCTGGCTCTGGCTCTGGCTCTGGCTCTGGCTCTGGCTCTGGCTCTGG
>NZ_JAWOTI010000019.1:0-34269 GCF_033338775.1 Vibrio sp. Vb1018 | reverse complement strand
CTCTGCAGATGATACCTCTTGAGCCAACAGGTCAAGGTCTTCCTCAAGAGTCGTTATTTCAGTTTCATCATCCAGTAATGCATTAAAGTAGTCATCAAGTGCTTGTTCACTGGACAGCACATCATTACTGCTCATCGAACGCCAACCTCTCCAGGTAAATCAGTAGCTGTTTATAGGCAAACACACCACGGCTACCAGATGCAAAATGCGAAGCTGGCAAGTGCTTTAAACTGGCATCGCGGAACTTGGTATCAATAGGCACCGCTGAGGTCCACACTTGATTTGGGTAATCTTTTTTCAGTTGCATCAATGTCTGCAATGACGCTTTCGTGCGCTTATCGTACATGGTTGGGACGATAGTCACTTTGAAACCGCCCGGGCGAGATTTTTGCATAATGGTTAGCGTACGCATCATGCGCTCCAGACCTTTCATCGCCAAAAACTCTGTTTGAACAGGAATCAAAATTCGGTCACTGGCTGCCAACGCGTTCACCATCATCACGCCAAGGATTGGCGGACAGTCAATCAACACATAGTCATAGTCTTGTGAGACAGTTTGCAGCGCCCGTTTTAAGATTAATCCCATACCACTGCGATTACCCATTACGCGATCAAGCGTGGCAAGGGACATATGCGCGGGAATGATATCCATTCCTTCCAGCTCTGTTTCTAAAATCAACGGCTTAACCGTCTCACGAGAAAACGTCTTCAACTGGAATAAATCAAATAGGCTCGAAGTTACTGCATCAGGATCATAACCGAGATAAGTAGTCAGTGAGGCGTGAGGATCAGTATCAACCATCAATACTCGATGGCCTTTCTGGCTCAATAAGCCCGCCAATGTCACTGTTGAGGTGGTTTTACCCACGCCTCCTTTCTGGTTAGCTACACTCCAAACAATCATGATGAATCCTAAGCTAGGCCAACTTCCACCAACATGCGTTCAGCAATGCGGTCAAGCGGTAAATCTTCTGAAGAAATGCCTGCTTTAGCAACCGCTTGGGGCATGCCATAAACAACACAACTTTCTTCATCTTGTGCCCAAATTGTTGAGCCTGAAGACTTCAACATGCGAGCGCCCTCACGACCGTCTGCACCCATGCCTGTCAACACTAAAGAGAGCACTTTGTCGCCATATACTTTTGCGGCAGAACCAAAAGTCACATCCACACATGGTTTGTAGTTCATGCGGTCGCCGCCATCAATAATGCGAAGACGAGCAGCGCCCGCTCGTCCATCTACCATCATTTGTTTCCCACCTGGTGCAAGGTATGCCACACCGGGCTGTAACACATCGCCATCTTGTGCTTCTTTCACTTGAATCTTACACAAGGTGTTCAAACGACTGGCAAACGCAGCAGTAAACGTTGCTGGCATGTGTTGAATCAATACAATCGGATGCGGATAGTTCATCGGCAAGCGCGTCAGAATTTTTTGTAGAGCAACGGGGCCACCTGTTGATGTGCCAATTGCCGTCAGTTGATACTTCTTACCAGAAGCACGGTACTTTGTCGCAGCAGGTCGAGTTGGTGTTGGAGTCACAGGTGAAGCCGTTCTTGAACCTAATGATCGAGTAGTCGTGCTGGTACTCGCTGTTGGGCGAGCGATAGGTCGACGCATGAAAGCGCGCTTCGAGGCAATCTGAATCACACGCTGTTGAAGTAATGACACCGCTTCTTCACGGTTACGCGCAATGTCCTCAAACTTTTTCGGTAAGAAGTCCAATGCGCCCGCATCTAGCGCATCAAGCGTAGCTTTCGCCCCGTCGTGGGTCAGGGACGAAAACATTAGAATTGGCGTTGGAGCAGCGGCCATTATTTCACGTACAGCTGTAATGCCATCCATCACTGGCATTTCAATATCCATCGTGATGACGTCAGGTTTGAGAGATTTGGCTTTCTCAACCGCCTCTCTACCATTTACCGCAACGTCAATCACTTCTAGGCGCGATTCTGAGTTGATGATTTCGCTCACGCGACGTCGGAAAAAACTCGAATCATCAACGACTAGTACTTTAATCGCCATCTTATTCCTTTTAATAACGTCAGCTTTGCTTAAAGGCGTGAAGCCGCAGCATATCGCTTAAGTAAATCAGGCACATCTAGAATTAATGCAATATGGCCATCGCTAGTAATTGTCGCACCAGCCATACCTGGAGTGCCCTGTAATAGATTATCGAGTGGCTTAATAACCACTTCTTCTTGACCAATAAGCGTATCCACAACAAAACCAACGCGCTGGTTACCAATCTGTACAATCACCACGTGACCGTGACCAGTACGCTCTTGGACGCTTTGCGATTTGGATGCCAACCAGTTTTGTAAGTAAAATAGTGGGATAGATTTCTCACGCACAATGATCGTCAACTGACCATCTACCACGTTTGTACGGCTAAGATCTAAGTGGAAAATTTCACTCACCGAAGCCAGTGGTAGAGCAAACGGATGACCGCCAACACCGACCATCAGAGTCGGTAAAATCGCTAACGTTAGTGGTACTTTGATCGTAATCTTAGTGCCCTTGCCTAGCTCAGAATCGATATCGATTGAACCGTTTAAGGTATTGATCGCCGTCTTAACCACGTCCATACCCACACCACGACCAGAAATGTCAGAAATTTTATCTTTACTTGAGAAGCCAGGTGCGAAGATAAGGTTGAAGCACTCTTTATCTGTTAAACGTGCCGCCGCATCTTCATCCATCATGCCACGCTTCACCGCGATGCCACGCAGTTTGTTCGGGTCCATACCGCCACCATCATCTACGATGGATAGTTCAATATGGTCCCCTTCTTGCGATGCTGACAAAATCACTTTACCTGTGCGTGATTTGCCGGCCTTCGCGCGTGCGTCTGGCATTTCAATACCGTGATCAACCGAGTTACGTACCAAGTGAATCAACGGATCGGCCAATGCTTCTACAAGGTTCTTATCGAGATCGGTTTCTTCACCGCGCATTTCTAGCACGATGTCTTTATTTAGGTTACGAGCCAAGTCACGGACAACGCGCGGGAAACGGCCAAACACTTTCTTAATTGGCTGCATACGCGTTTTCATTACCGCGCCTTGTAGATCCGCAGTTACCACATCAAGGTTAGCGACCGCTTTGGACATCTCTTCGTTGTCGCTATTCAAACCAAGGCTTAATAGGCGGTTTCGAACCAATACGAGCTCACCCACCATGTTCATGATGGTATCAAGCGTCGAGGTATCAACACGAACGGTTGCTTCAGCCTGAGGTTTTTTAACCGCTGGTGCTTTGGCTTCTTCTTTTACGGCGACTGGTTTAGATTCTGGCTTTGGTGCTGGCGCTGTTTGAACGGGTGCTGGCTTAGCAACAGGCTCAGGTTTCGCAGGGCTTTGCTCTACGTTTGCTGAAGCAGGCTTCGTTGCCATATCCAATTCTTCTAGCGTTGGGCCTTTACCTGAACCATGTAGCTCATCGAGTAACTTTTCGAACTCTTCGTCCGTCATTAAGTCACTGTCTTGATTTGATGAAGATGACACTGGAGCGGAAGGCTCTGCCGCTTTAGGTGGCTCTACTGGTACGGATGCAGATGCAGCAGCCTCTGCCGTAGAAGGGCTTTTTCCTACACCGTGCAGTTCATCGAGTAAACGTTCAAACTCATCATCAGTGATATCACCACTTTCAACTGATGGTGCACTCGATTGAGGCGGTTCAGATGGCGTTGTAGGTGTCGCAGACATTGAGGTGCCTGGCGCTGAACCTTTACCATGAAGCTCATCAAGTAGCTTTTCGAATTCGTCTTGGGTAATTTCATCAACAGAGCCGACACTTGATGGTGCTGACGGCGCAGCAGGTTCTTCGATGATAGGCTCGGGAATAATAGGCTCTGGAGTAGCCACTGGTTCTTCAACTACGGTTGCCGCTACTTCATCTTCTGACTCAGGTTTGCATAGACGATGAAGTTCTTCAAGAAGCTCAGGGTCCGCAGCTTCTAACGGCTCACGATCTTGAACAGCCTGGAACTGGGTATTAACCGTATCCAAGGCTTTTAGCATCGTATCCATTAAGTTTTGCGTTACCGTGCGTTGACCGTTTCGTAAAACGTCGAACACGTTCTCCGCACCATGACAAGTATCGACTAGCTCTGCCAATGAAAGGAAGCCGGCACCGCCTTTTACGGTATGAAACCCGCGGAAAATAGCATTAAGTAAGTCTTTGTCTTCTGGGTTATTTTCCAATTCAACCAACTGCTCAGAAAGCAGCTCGAGAATTTCCCCAGCCTCAATGAGAAAGTCCTGAAGAATATCTTCGTCTAAATCGTAGCTCATACGTTACCTTTAAAATCCAAGACTGGACAACAAGTCATCGACTTCGTCCTGCGATGAAACCGCATCTTCTCTCAGTTCTGGATGAAGAATCGGGCCTTCGGCTTCGCTTGTTTGTGTATTCTTTTTATCTGCCGGTTCTGACAAAACTTGAATGTGTTCTTCAAGTTTATTTCCAGAGAATACGGTTAGGATTTCCACTAAGCGGCCTTCAACTTCATTAACCAACGTAATTACGCGGCGAATGATTTGGCCAGTTAGGTCTTGGAAGTCTTGCGCCATGAGAATTTCGGTCAATTGGCCGCGCAATTCAGTGCTGTCACCTTCGACTTGCACTAATAGCCCGTCAATTCGGTGGCACAGTGCTTTAAATTCGCTTAATTCTATGCGCCCGTGCATGAGTTCATTCCATTGAGGACGAACTTTTAGAAGGCAATCATGCAGGTTATCAGCGATAGGAAGGCAGCAGTCGACCGCATCCATTGTTTTGTTGGCTGCAAGCTCTGTCTTCTCGATCACATAATTGAGACGATCCCTAGCGTTAGGGATTTCGTCTTTCGCAATTTCGGTCATGCGCTGATCGAGACTGAACTGCTTGAGTGATTCGTGAAGGTCTCGAGTTAACGCTCCAATTTCTTGCAGCATTGGGTTATCGGCACCTTCGTAGATCGAGGCAACAAGCATATTGGCTTGGTCTTGTTCCCCGTTTTCTAGCATTTGAACGAGTGACTTCGCCTGCTCTAGTGAGATCATTCTGAATAGACCCTTTTACGTTTAGTTCTTCTTATCACTTTGAAAACGCTAAACGAGTCATTTAATAGGTATTTAATAATTGGTATGAATGACTCGAATAACAAAGAGAAAGAGAGAGTTATAAACGCTCGAAAATTTTATCTAATTTTTCTTTTAATGTTGCAGCAGTAAATGGCTTAACAATGTAGCCGTTTACACCTGCTTGAGCAGCTTCAATGATCTGCTCACGCTTCGCTTCAGCCGTGATCATTAGAACTGGCAGATGCTTAAGTTCTGCATCCGCGCGGATGTGTTTAAGCAAATCGATGCCTTGCATACCTGGCATGTTCCAGTCAGTTACAACAAAATCGAAGTCACCTTTTTTCAGCATTGGTAATGCGGTTAAACCATCGTCCGCTTCTTGAGTGTTATTGAAACCCAAGTCACGAAGCAGGTTTTTAACAATACGGCGCATTGTTGAGAAATCATCAACAATAAGGATCTTCATGTTTTTATTCAAAATTGCCTCCACTGAATCGTAAAATCAGTGTTTTTAGTCATTTTGTGTCCACGCACTGAGCTTGGTACGTAAACGTTGCATCGCTTGACTCAGTATTTGACTTACGCGAGATTCGCTTACGCCTAACACATCGCCAATTTCTTTCAAATTGAGTTCTTCATCATAATAAAGCGAAAGAACCAAAGCTTCACGCTCTGGAAGCTGTTTTATTGATTCAACCAGTGCTTTTCGAAATGATTCATCAACTACCCCTTTGAATGGGTTGCTGTCATCGGTTTCATCCGCCGGTGAAATCACATCATCAGAAACGCCTAAATCTTCAATACCGACTAATTTTGAGCAGTTGATATCGGTAAGAGCACTATGATATTGATCCAGTGTCATCCCGAGATGCGTGGCTACTTCAGAATCAGTAGGATCTCGATTTAATTCGCCTTCCAGCTCCGCAATCGCTTGGTTAATCTCTCGATTATTTTTATGAACAGAACGCGGTACCCAATCGCCTTTACGCATGTCATCTAACATTGCGCCACGAATACGGATACCTGCATAAGTTTCAAAGCTCGCACCTTTAGAACCATCATAATTCTGCTGAGCTTCGATAAGACCGATCATGCCGGCCTGAATTAAATCCTCTACCTGAACACTCGGCGGTAAACGGCCTAGTAGGTGGTGAGCAATGCGCTTAACCAACACTGAATAACGTTCAATGAACGCCTGCTGGCTATTAAATTTGCCATGTTGGTCATAGGTTATCGCTTTATTCACCAAAAGGGTCCTCTGCGAATTCGGTACGATTTAGCAACCTTTCCACAAAAAATTCCAAGTGTCCACTTGGTGTTTTCGGTAGTGGCCACGTCAACGCTTTGTTTGCTAGTGAGCTGATAGCTAAAGCGGCAGGCGAGCGTGGGAACGCATCAACGACAATTTTTTGTCTTTTTACAGCCTGTCGTACTTTATCATCTAATGGAATACATGCTACGAGTTCAAGGCTAACATTCAAGAATCGCTCTGTGACTAGTGTCAACTTTGCAAACAATTCTCGCCCTTCACGGTAGCTTCTGACCATATTTGCTACAACTTTAAAGCGTTGAACTTGGTGTTCTTTACTCAACAGCTTGATTAATGCATAGGCATCTGTGATTGACGTCGGTTCATCACACACAACTACAACCACATCTTGAGCTGCTCGCGAAAAACTGATTACCATGTCAGAGATACCAGCAGCGGTATCAATCAGCAGGACATCCATTTCGTCTTCAAGACTACCAAATGCTCGAATGAGTCCAGCATGCTGAGCGTGAGAAAGCTCTGTCATGCTCTGTGTGCCAGAAGTTGCAGGAATTATCTTTATACCATAAGGCCCTTCGACAATCGCATCTTTTAGCTCACATTCACCCGCTAAGACATGTCCTAGATTACGTTTTGCACGAATTCCGAGCATCACGTCCACATTGGCCAGACCTAAATCAGCGTCGAGAACCATCACCTTCTTGCCTTGGCGAGCCATACAAATCGCCAGACCCAGTGTTACGTTTGATTTCCCCACACCACCTTTGCCGCCAGTAACAGCAATCACTTTGGTCAACGATGGTTGTGTTAAGCGACGGAGGCCGCTTGCTTGATCGTGTATCATATTCTCAGTCATAGTAGTCCGCCGCCTTAGAGTCCTTCACTGTCACTGTTCCAAAAGTGAGGTTCGTTCTCTGTCGACTTCTCTAACAGTTCATTTGCTTTCGCAAGCATATATTTTGGTTGCGCTATCACAATGTCTTCTGGTACGCGCTGACCATTAGCGATGTAAGCTACTGGCATTGCGTTTTGAATCACTACACTGATGAATTCGCCTAGGCTTAATGACTCATCAAGCTTCGTCATAATACAACCCGAAAGTGGTATACGTCGGAAGTGATCCAGCGTTTCTTGTAGAACACGACGTTGTGCGGTAGCCGGCAAAACAAGGTAGCTGTGAATCACTTCTCCGCTCTCTTGCATTAGAGTGTCGAGCTGCTCGGAAAGCCTCACATCTCGTTGCCCCATCCCTGCCGTATCGACCAAAATCAGTCTTCTGTTTCTTAGCTGATATATAACATCGGCTAACTCGTTAGAATCTTTAGCAACTCTTACGGGACAACCCATGATTCTTCCATAAATTGAGAGCTGCTCATGTGCACCTATGCGATATGTATCTGTTGTCACAAGGGCCACATTGTCGGCACCGTATTCCATGGCTGCGCGTGCTGCCAGTTTCGCTACGGTCGTTGTTTTCCCAACCCCCGTCGGACCCAACAATGCGACTACGCCACCACGTTTTAAAATGTCCTGTTTAGGAATATTGATTTGGTCCGCCACCAGCGACAATAACGCTTTCCACGCTCGCGCTGGCTTTGTATCTTCCGGGATATAACAGGCCATCTGGTCTGCTAACTCCGGAGAAACGCCCATTCGCTCTAAGCGCTTAATCAGCATTGCTCTTAGCGGCTCACGGCGTTCTACTTCTTGCCACATCAGGCCAGAAACTTGGTGCTCCAACAGACGACGAATTGACGTCATCTCTTCGCGCATGCTTTCTAGCTCATCTGCCGATTCGTCACGCTCATCGCTTGGGCGACGTCGATCATAGCGCGTCGGGTCCAGCTTGGGTGTCGGACGTTCAAATCGATTGTCCTGTGCGATTAGCTTCGCCAAGGGTGAATCTGGTTGATATGGCGCTGGCTTTTCTTGGTTGTAGCCGTCGCGATGCTTATTTTGGCGTTGCAGCAAAGCAGAGAGCGAATCTTCATTTTCCGCTACGTGATCGTCAGCATCTGCTGCACCACCGCTATATTGCTTAAGCATATTAGCGAATCGCTGCGTCATTGAGCCTGTTTTTTCATTGTTACTGTTATTACTGTTCAGGCTAATTTTATCTTCATCTAAATGACGATCTTGGTAACGATCAGCAGAAGACGATGACATTTGACGATGTTCGTTATAGCGATTCGATTGAGAAGCACCGCGATTTTGCTGTGACGCTGCGCTTGCTTGAGACGGATTAGATTCACTATCTATCGCCGCAACAATCGCTACTCCACCAGCCACTTTCTTGTTTGACATGATCACCGCTTCCGCGCCTAACTCCTCTTTCACTTGGAGCAGCGCCGTTCTCATGTCTTTGGCAAAAAATCGCTTTATTTTCAAACTATGAATCCATTAATGATGCGTGAGATCAGTTACCCACGGCTTGCACAATTCTGATCTGTTTTTCATCCGGGATTTCTTGGTAAGACAGTACCCGGAGATTAGGTATTGTGTTCTTCACAAATTTCGCCAACGTCGAGCGTAATACACCAGAAGTAAGCAGAACGGCAGGTTCGCCTTTCAGTTCTTGTTCCTGTGTCGCTTGGCTTAGTGAAGACTGCAATCGCTCAGCGAGTCCCGGTTCAATCCCCGCGGATTCGCCTCCTGATGCTTGCATAGTTTGATGCAATATTTGTTCCAGTTCAGGTATCAAAGTAATCACTGGTAACTCAGGCTCTATACCATTGATTTCTTGAACAATTAGACGTTTAAGACTAATTCGAACTGCTGCCGTCAATATGTCAGCTTCTTGACTCTTACTTGAGTACTCAGCCAAAGTTTGAACAATCGTGCGAATATCGCGGATTGGAATGGCCTCGTTTAACAAGTTTTGTAGGACTTTCACCACCACACCTAATGGTAATTGGTCAGGAACAAAGTTCTCGACTAACTTAGGCGCGCTGCGCCCCAACATTTCTAATAAATTCTCTACTTCTTCATGACCAATTAGCTGTGATGCGTTGTTGGTCAATAGCTGGCTTAGGTGCGTCGCTAATACCGTTGATGAATCAACAACCGTATAACCCAGAGCCTGCGCGTGCTCACGCTGATCTTCTCGGATCCATACGGCTTCCAGTCCAAAAGCAGGGTCAATGGTTGGCTCACCATCAATCATGCCATACACCTGACCTGGGTTAATCGCTAGCTCTTGATCCGGACGAATCTCTGCTTCGCCCACCGCAACCCCCATCAATGTAATTCGGTAACTGTTTGGGGTCAGCTCAAGATTGTCACGAATATGAACCGCTGGAATTAGGAACCCAAAATCTTGCGATAACTTTTTACGCACGCCTTTTACGCGCTCTAGCAGTTCCCCACCTTGGTCTCTGTCCACCAAAGGGATTAAGCGATAACCGACTTCCAAGCCAATAATATCGACTGGCTGGACGTCATCCCAAGACAGTTCGCGCTGTGAGGAAGGTTCTGTACCTTCGTCTGCTGTTGCTGGTAAAGCGGGCTCTTTCGCTTTCTGCTTCTGCCGTTTGTCGATGAAATATGCCGCTGCACCGGCCGCGACTGCCAGGCTCAAAAACGCAAAGTGTGGCATGCCCGGTACGATGCCCATCACACCAAGAATAGCCGCAGTAATCATCAGCGCTTTTGGGTTGTCGAACATCTGGAAGACCAGTTGTTCCCCCATGTCTTCATCGGTGTTTTGGCGCGTCACCATCATTGCCGCTGCAATCGACAGCAATAGCGATGGGATTTGTGCGACCAAACCATCACCGATTGTCAGTAAGGTATAGATTTCAATCGCTTCACCGAAACCCAATCCATACTGCGCCATACCGATCGACAGACCGCCGACGATGTTGATAAACAGAATCAAAATACCGGCAATCGCGTCACCTTTTACGAACTTCGAGGCACCATCCATCGAGCCATAGAAATCCGCTTCTTTGGTCACTTCAAAACGACGAACTCTTGCCTGCTCTTGGTCTATCAATCCGGCATTCAAGTCGGCATCAATCGCCATTTGCTTACCCGGCAACGCATCAAGCGTAAAGCGAGCACTTACCTCAGAGATACGACCCGCACCTTTGGTCACCACCATAAAGTTGATGATCATTAAGATGAGGAAAACCACTAGGCCGACCGCGTAGTTACCACCAATAACGACGTTACCGAACGCCTCAATTACGTTACCTGCCGCATTACCGCCTTCATGACCATGCAGTAAGACGACACGAGTCGAGGCAACGTTCAAAGCCAAGCGGAGCAACGTGGCGATCAGCAATACCGTTGGAAAAGCAGCGAAGTCCAAAGGGCGACGTGTGTAAACGGTCACTAACAACACCACCATCGACAGCGCGATGTTAAAGGTGAAGAACATATCCAGCAAAAATGCTGGAATCGGCAGTACCACCATCGCTAGGGTGGCCAAAACCATCACCGGAGCACCAATAGCTGGCATTTCACGTTGAGGGATTCGTGGCAATTTATCTGCAAACGGCAGGCTTAACTTCATACTGCGAGAGATCTCAATCGATTGAAGCGTCACGTAAGCTCTTACTATTAATACGCGACCGCTTTAGCCTAAAAGTTTAGGTAGGGTTGATAATTAAAGCGTTTTAAGCAATCTATGTACCATAATTAGCGCCAAAATAATGACTAAACACTCAAATAGAGCTTAGCTTTTGATCAAACGAGCTTTTTTAAGGCTTTACCGCTTTTCGTATCAATGACGGTGCTCGGGCGGGATTGGCAAATCATAATCTTGAATTTTCGGGCGCTGTCCACCTCGTTTTCGGTATTGCTTCAATTGGAATACAAATGCCAAAACCTGAGCGACGGCAGTAAATAACCCATCGGGGATCTCTTGCTCGAGCTCTGTAGTGTGGTACAACGCACGAGCCAAAGGTGGTGCGGGCACAATCGTAATGTCATGTTCGCGGGCGACTTCTCGAATCTTCATCGCCATGTGGTCAGTACCTTTAGCGATCACGACTGGCGCACGGTCTGTCTTCTGTTTATAACGAAGCGCTACCGAGAAGTGCTCTGGGTTAGTAACAATAACATCAGCTTGAGGAACGTCCGCCATCATTCGACGTTGAGCCGCTTCCCTTTGCAACATACGAATACGGCCTTTCACTTCCGGCTTACCTTCAGTCTCTTTGTATTCGTCTTTGACTTCTTGCTTGGTCATTTTTAACTGATCGGCGTGCTGCCAAATTTGAAATGGAATATCGATGGCAACCACAATCAATAGCGAGCAACTGATCAGCAAAATAAAGTTCAGCAAAATATCTAAAGCATGGAAGATGTTTTGCGGATACACATCCATGCTCAATTGAATCAGATCGGCCTGTGATGCTTGGATCAAATAGATGGCGACACCAGTGACCAGAACCACTTTAAGGATTGATTTGATCAACTCTACCCAGCTTTGCATTCCAACCATTCGCTTTAAGCCGCTAAGCGGATTCATTTTCGACAGCTTGGGCATGGCCGCTTGGGCAGAAAAACTGATTCCTCCCACACCTGCTGCTCCAATCATGGCGGCGGTAAACAATGTCGCTAACACCAAAAATAGTGGGAACAACAAATCACTCATCGCGCCCAAAGCGATATCAAACAGTTTTGCAGTATCGAAAATCTCTTCTCGTTGAAGATCAAATAAACGGCTCATGATGGAAAACAATGAACGTGCTAACGCCTCGCCAAACCACATCAATGAAATGGCGCCAACGATCAGCACAGATGCTGATGCAAGCTCTTTAGATCGAGCGACCTGCCCCTTTTCTCTGGCTTGTTGTAACCGTCGGGGCGTGGCTTCTTCGGTGCGTTCCTGACCGTCTGATTCTGCCAAATCTTAGCACTCCAAGCGAATAAGCCGACAAATCTGCGCCTCACCCACTGTCCAGAACATTTCATAATGACTGTATAGACCAGCCAGTATGTACCAACAAAGTAATAGACCCACCATCAAAGCAAAAGCAAAACCAAGCGAGAAGATATTCAGCTGTGGTGCGGCACGGGTCATTACACCAAACGACAAGTTAATGGTCAGTAGTGCAATAATGCCGGATAGAGACATACTCAGTGCCGTTTGGAACATAATACCAAGCCAGCCTGCCATTTCACGGAAATCAACCGCGTTGAGCGAGCCGGAGCCAATCGGCAAAGTTTTAAAACTGAACACCACCAATTGCAGCATTTTTAAGTGTCCATCGGTGGCAAGGAAAAACATTGTCGTTAAGAACATGAATAACTGGCCAAGCAATGGCGTGTTCTGACCATTTGCGGGATCAACCATAGAAGCAAAGCCCAAACTTGATTGCATACCCAATATTTGACCAAGTAGGACAAAGGTTTGAATCATAAATTGAGTAACCATACCCATCGCTATGCCGATGATCATTTGCTCGGCAATGGTCATGAAGCCACGAAACGAGAGTAGCTCAATGTCTTGAGGTACAGCGGGGATGGCTGGCATGACAGCGAAAGTGATGGCTAAACCGAGGTAAAGGCGGATTCTTGGCGAAACAAATCGGGCCCCGGTTACTGTCATCACCATCAACATGGATGAGATACGAACATAGGGCCAGAAGTAGTTTGCGATCCAATCTAAGACAACGCTAGTGGGGTACTCCATAGGCGCCTCTAATAAAGCACCTGAGGTAAGCGTTCAATCAAGCCATAGAAATATTCCATCAACATTTGCGTCATCCAATGCCCAAACAGCATCAGGGCCAAAAGCGTGACAATCAAACGCGGTAAGAAGCTCAATGTTTGTTCGTTGATGGATGTCGCAGCTTGAAAAATCGCGACTACAAGGCCGATAAGCAAGCTTGGGATGATAATAGCGCAGACCATGATAAGCACCATCCAAAGTGCTTCACGGAAAAGCTCGACAAACATTTCTGGTGTCATGTCTTATCCTCTATCTGCGCTTATCTAAAGGGCAAAGCTGCCCGCGAGTGTCGAGAGTATCAAGTTCCAACCATCGACCAATACGAACAACATCAACTTGAACGGCAACGAAACAATCATAGGTGACAACATCATCATACCCATTGCCATCAATACCGAAGCGACTACAAGGTCAATAATCAAAAACGGCAAGAAGAGCATAAAGCCAATTTGGAATGCAGTTTTTAGCTCTGAGGTGATAAAAGCCGGAATCAACACCGCCATCGACACATCTTCTGGATTCTCGACTTGCTCTCCTGACATGGTTACAAACGTCTCCAAATCTTTGATTCGGGTCTGTTTAAGCATAAATGCTTTCATTGGCGCTTGTGCAGCATCAAACGCTTCTCGCGCCGTAACTTGCTCGTTCAAATAAGGCTGAACAGCTTTGTCGTTGATTTCGTTCAGGACAGGAGACATAACAAAAAAGGTCAAAAACAGCGCAATACCAATAATGACCTGATTAGAAGGCGTTTGTTGCAAACCCATTGCCTGACGCAATATCGACATCACCACTACAATTCGAGTGAACGAGGTCATCAGAATCACCATGGCAGGCAAGAAGCCAAGCATGGTCATTAACGCTAAAATTTGTAGTGTAACCGAGTAGTCTTCACTGCCATCAGGGTTCGTGGTCATGGTGAATGCTGGAATACCACCGCCACTAGAAACGGACATAGCACGGCTAGCACCAGTATCACTTTGCATAGCCTGAACTGTAACACCACTTCCATCGGCTAAGTTATCTGGCAGCGCTGACCCCTCTGCTTCAGCAAAGGTAAATGAAGAAAACAGCACGCCGACAAAAAGTAACAACGTACTCAGGAGCAAACGAATTGGATTACCCTTTGTCATTTTTTTTGATCAGCTGGCTAAATTGAGTCGCAAAAGCATTGGTCGCCAACTCTTCCTCTTTCAGTGGCTTATCTAACTTGGCTAAAGTTTGGATCGATTGGCTAGTAATCCCAACCAAAAACTGTTCTTCACCCACTTGAACTACTGCGATTCTTTCTTTTGTACCCACTGGCAACTGACTCACTATACGCAAGCCCTTTTGTTGTCCCATCGCTGGCACTTGCATACGTTTCAGCAACCAAGCCAGCAAAAGAATCACGCCGATTACAAGCACAAGCGAGCCAAGTGTCGTCGCAAGATCCAGATTATTTGGTGCGGCAGCAAATGCATAAGGAGCACTTAGCATTAAGCTCAGTGCTCCAGTGATTTGCTTCAATCGCATTTTGATTGAACGACTCATCTTAACGCAGCTTCTTAATTCGTTCAGTTTGGCTGATCACATCCGTCAAACGGATACCAAACTTATCGTTGACGACCACGACTTCGCCGTGAGCAATCAAAGTACCGTTAACCAGTACGTCGAGCGACTCACCGGCTAGACGATCCAACTCAACAACCGAACCTTGGTTAAGCTGCAACAGGTTCCGAATGCTAATTTGAGAACGACCGACTTCCATCGAAATCGTCACCGGGATATCCATAATAGTGTCGAGTTTACGACGCTCATCTTCGCTAATTGGGCTTGAAGTGTCTTTTAGCTCTTCCAGTGGCGCAGCCAATACTTCATCTACGTCTACAGAAGGGGCAGACGGATCTTCGCCAAGAGCGGCTGCCCATTCGTCTGCTAGCTTTTGATCGTCACTTGGTTCCATTTTTCTATCCTGTGTTACGCCTAACTCATGCCATAGCATGTCTGTTTAATAAGGTATCTTAATGGTCTATATCGTCTTCACTCTCAAGCTCGGACATGATGTCTTTACCTAAGAAAGCTAAATCTGTTTTGACGACATGTGGGCGCTCAATTTCCTCAGAAATTTGCACCGCTAATTTGTCTTCCGATCGACCCATTTTTACGCGATAGGTCGGTAGGTCTTCTACAAACATCGTCGCATGTTCTGGCATTTCAATCGGGATGATATCGCCCGGTTGCAGCTCCATGAGATCACGCAAAGAAATGTCTTTTTCGAGCAAGTTCACGCGGAAGTTAACCGGACAATCCATGATCTCTTCACGTAGTGCTGAGCTCCAGCGAACGTCCGTTTCCATCTTGTCGGACTGAACACCTGCATCCAATAGTTCACGGATAGGCTCAACCATGGAGTAAGGCATAACGACATGAAAATCGCCGCCACCGCCGTCAACTTCTATATGGAATGAACTCACGACAATCACTTCTGTCGGGCTGACAATGTTTGCCATGCTTGGGTTTACTTCAGAGTCGAGATATTCGAACTCTACCCCCATCACTGGCGACCACGCTTCTTTATAATCTTCAAATACAATTTTCAGTAACAACTGAATGATGCGGCGTTCCGTTGGGGTAAATTCACGGCCTTCGATTTTGGCGTGGAATCGACCATCACCGCCAAAGAAGTTTTCTACCAGAATAAAGACTAAACGAGCCTCCATGGTGATCAACGCAGTGCCTTTTAACGGACGAAAACGCACCATGTTCAAACTGGTTGGCACGTACAATGTGTTCTGGTATTCACCAAACTTCATCATCTGCACGCCATTGATCGACACCTCTGCCGTTTTACGCAGCATATTAAACAGACTAATACGCATGTGCCGTGCGAAGCGCTCGTTGATAAGTTCGAGCGTCGGCATTCGACCACGTACGATTCTGTCTTGCGACGAGAAATCAAAATTGACGGCACCCTCAGTGTCGTTTTCTATCGGTTCATCGACGTCATCAACATCGTCAACCCCATGCAATAGCGCATCAATTTCGTCTTGGCTTAATAGATCGGTCACGTTTTACCTATTGAATAACAAAATCTGTAAACAGTACTTTTTCAATCACTGGCTTACCGACCGCAGCATTCAGCGCTGCTTTGATATCTTCGGAAGCACGATCGCGCAATTCCACTCGTCCTGTAGGAGAGCGCAATTGATCAACCGTCGCGGAAGCAAACGTTGATAGCATAGAGCTTTCAATCAGTGGCGAATGATACCGCGCCAACTCTTCATTTTCTGCACCGCGAACCATTAACTGCGCTTTAATTTGAACCAGCCTATCGCGGCTATCCCCAGTAACGTTAAATACAAATGCCTGAGGAAGATTCACATACGCGATGGGCGCAGCATCCGATGCCTTCACTTGAGCCTGTTGAGACGATTCAGCCTGAGCAGGTTCATCAGAGCCCATTAGAAAAAATGTCGCTGCCCCGCCACCAAGTAGTAATACTACAACAGCGATGATGATGATAAGTAACTTGCTTTTTCCTTTCGGCGCATCGGCCCCTTGTAACTGTTCTTCTGCCATTCTTGTCTCTTATTGTTCTTTTGAGTTACCAAGACGTTTTAGTGAGTTGCTTGGTAACCATATTCCATTGCCGTTAAACGGCCTTTTATGCGTAAAAACTAATTCCATCACGCTTTGAAGCGACATTCAAATCCAGATTGACATCAGATTCAAAACCCTCTTCGGACTGTCCAGAAAAACCGCCACTTTGCGCGCTTTGAGCATGTTGTTCAGCAGTATACCTACCTTGCTGTTGCCCACTGTTTTGTTGTTGGACGGAAGAATCAGCCAGCTGCATACCTTGTTGCGCTAACATTTCTCTCAAACGAGGGAGCGTCTGTTCAATAATGTCACGAGCTTGCGGGTTGTTCACTGTAAAATGTACATTGGCAACGTCATTATTCATGGTCATACGAATTTGCATACGACCTAACTCTGGTGGATCAAGACGAATATCAAGATTTTTCAGATTCTTCGACATCATCATTTGCACTTTTTCCGCAACTTGCTCGTTGGCTAGCTCTTTAGTTAGTTGCAACGGAAGCTGAGCTTGCTGTGCAGCATCAATACGCGCTTGTTGCTGTACATTAATTCCTTGCTGACCTGCCATAGCCTGAAGCTGTCCAGCGAAACCGTGTTGGAGGTCCGGCTTATCTTGTTTATCCGCAGTCGCCTTTAGCGCACCAGTCGCCAATGCTGCGTTCATCACTTTCTGGCTAATCTCTCCGTCTTTCACACCTTGAAGCGACGTCGGCACTTGCGCGGCTATCAACATATCGGGCGTTGAAGATAATGCGACTTTTTCTCCACTATGAGCAGTTTGTGGCTGGGGTACTTGAGCCGCTGTATGCTGGACTTGCTGAGACACTGCCATAGGTCCAGCCTGGAGAGTTAAATTATGTTGTACTTGTTGCTCTGCGAGAATCTGTTTAATGTCATTAGGGAGCGCAACAAATTGGGCAAGGTCTTGCTCAGGAATATCCGCCGTGATCCTTCCTTGTTTCAAGCCTTCAATGATCTGAGCTTCTTGCTGAGTCAGTGGTTTTCCTTGCGTCAACTTGGTATCTATAATGTCAAGTTCATCCAAGGAGACTCGTGGAAGCGCGTCGATGTTGGAACCATCAACGTCTGTTAACAACGGCGACAGCTCATTAGCTACTTCACCACTGACCGCGCTCTTAGCCGTCGGATGGCTGGCTTGTTTCGCTAGCTCTTGCCAAGCAGCAAACTCAGGCGAAAGTTTGTCGACATCGATAGGTTGACCATTCTTATCTAAAATTGGCTCTAAGTCTTGCCCTGGGATCATCTGTGCTTGTTCAAGCGAATGAACTAATGGCGTTTCATTCAAAGCCAACTCATCAAGGTGTGTCGAAACGGTTGCTTGCTCGTGGAACGAACGTACTAAATTCGCTCTCTGAGGCAAAACTTTGCCACTATCGATGGATGCATTACTCGCATTCAGGGTTTGATTCGCTTGTTCAATTCGACCAAGAAGCTGTTGTCCTTCGCCCATCGTGCTTTTTACGTCCATTGTATTTGATGGGTTGATCGTATCGATTGATGTTGATTTCACTTTTTCAATAGCTTCAACATCATTCTCCAAAGGTGTGCTGTTACTCGCCTTTTGTAAACTTACTTCTTCACTTAAGGTTGCATTCGGTTTGCTTGCTGATATTTCATCAAAATCATGGGTCCCGTCACTGACGGATTCTTGGCTTTCTTGCACCAACAATTCGTCCGAGACGTTAGCAGAAGAAGTACTGCCTACATCCGCTCTTTCTTTTTCTTCAACCACTGTCGATTCTGTTGCTACTTTTTCGGGCTTTTGTTTACCAGCAAATGCATCGGTTAACGTTTCTAAAAATCCCTTGTTCTCAGTGCTCTCTGCGGACGCTTTAGCGGACACATCAGAAACTGGCGTCTTGGTAGTCGCAGATACATGGGACAAATTCACACTCATTTAGAAACTCTCGTTCTCGTGGCTCTGAGCGTATCGCTGACAGACAGCAATACTGGCGGCAAACAAAGGTCAAAAAGACCCGACACTGACAGCTAAAATGCAAAAATCACACCACAATATTGAGCCAATTCTCGGTAAGCTAATAGATGGCATGTTTATGGAACAAACATCAACAGTACTATCCGAGAACCTGGTTCCTAACATGATGTACAGCTACTTGATTGACTTTGAAAAACGATAAGCGTAAACAGACATTTGACTTAACAATTAAGGAATCACTTTGAAGATCACAGAATTACGCCAATATAGAATCAGAGCAGGCAAAACAGAACAGTGGCTAAGTTGGATGAAGGAAGAACTGTTGCCCTATCAACGTTCACAAGGCATGCGTGTACTGAATACTTACGTCCACACTGGTGATGATGGACATGACTATTTTGTTTGGCTTAGAGAGTTCGACAATGAACAAGCACGCCAGGCTCTCTACGAAAAAACATACAACGAGTGGTGGGTTCGCGAGATTCGACCGAAGGTGTTTGAGTTAATTGAACAAGACTCAATCAAAGTTACCTTACTTGAATCGGTAGAGATGTAGTCAGCTGCAACACCGTAATGCAATATCGAACCGATAACGTTTAGAAACGATGTGGTTTTCGACTGTAAAGTAAGGTGGAAAACTCGTCCATTTGCTTTTGTTCGCGCTTAGCTTCAGCAAGTTGTTTCTCTTTTTCGCGTTTGTCTATCATCCACTCATAGGATTTGCGTTCTTTACGC
The DNA here is from genome assembly GCF_033338775.1 of Vibrio sp. Vb1018. NCBI lineage: Bacteria > Pseudomonadati > Pseudomonadota > Gammaproteobacteria > Vibrionales > Vibrionaceae > Vibrio > Vibrio sp. Vb1018. Next base: position 14,977 of record NZ_JAWOTI010000019.1, on the reverse strand, counting down.
ACGGTTAACCAATATTCTTTACAGTTTTCAACCTGCTCTTTGAAATGACTTTCTGCTTGCTTTTGCTTAGATAAAGTTTCATCTAGCTGGGTAAGGAATCGATTTAAGTGTCCATATTGACTTGCCGTTAGGCCCGCCTGACCACGGTCGACGAGTTGCTGGCAATAATCAAGCCGATACTTTTCAATTTGTTCAACCTGACGGTAATAATCTTCGAGTTCAGAACGCGCTTTGTTCAGTGCAAGCACAGCTTGGTCTTCACGATCCTTAGTTTGCTCAAGTAGAAACTCCATCGCATTATTCATGCGCTATCACCCACCCAAAATGTTTCTAAGCATATTGACGCACATATCGTATGGCACCGATTCTTTCATGCTCTGCTGCAAGTATTCGTCTAACTTCGGTTTCAAAGTAAATGCGCCATCAATAGCAGGATCGGTACCCGGTTTGTACGCTCCAATCGAGACCAAATCTTGATTCTTGCGACAAATAGACAAGACCTGTCGCACCGCTTTTGACATCAAAACGTGCTCTTCAGTCGTGATTTGCGGCATAACACGGCTCACCGACTTCTCGACATCAATCGCCGGATAATGGCCTGCATCCGCCATTTCACGAGAAAGTACAATATGGCCATCAAGAATGGCTCGCGATGCGTCCGCTATCGGATCTTGCAAATCATCCCCTTCGGTCAACACGGTAAAGAACGCCGTAATCGAGCCTTGTTCGGCACTTCCATTACCCGCTCGCTCAACCAGCGCTGGCAGCTTGGCAAATACAGAAGGCGGGTAGCCTTTCGTCGCTGGCGGCTCACCAACAGAAAGTGCGATTTCACGCTGTGCTTGTGCAAAACGAGTCAACGAGTCCATCAATAGCAGAACATCTAACCCTTGGTCCCGGAAGTATTCAGCAATCGTTAATGCCGTTTGGCACCCCTTTAAGCGCATTAGAGGTGAAGCATCGGCAGGCGCCGCGACCACCACTGAGCGGCGACGACCGTCCTCACCCAAGATCTCTTCGATGAACTCTTTAACTTCACGTCCACGCTCACCTATCAGGCCGACGACCACAACCTGTGCGGTGGTGCCTCGCGTCATCATGCCAAGCGTGACCGATTTACCCACACCAGAACCTGCAAACAGACCGATACGCTGACCTTTACCAACCGTCAACAAACCATTGATGGCTTTTAGGCCAACATCGAGCGGTTCAGAGATTGGCTTTCGAGCCAACGGGTTGATTGGTTCGGCATTAAAAGAGGCACGGTGATCGGTATACAAAGGGCCAAGTCCATCAAGTGGATTCCCAACCCCGTCTATCACGCGCCCAAGTAATTCCATGCCGACAGGCAAACCAGCGTCACTGGTTAAAGGGGTGACTCTCGCGCCAGGTAAAATGCCCGTAATTTGTTCGCTTGGCATTAAAAATAGGTTGTCACCTGAAAAGCCGACAACCTCGGCTTCCATCTGACCTGACATGGTTTCCACTAAGCATAAACTGCCAATTGGTGCGCGACAGCCGGTCGCTTCCAACGTTAACCCAACCACACGCACCAGTTTGCCAGAGGCGACAGGGCGCGTCGTAAGGCCTTCAACTTTGTAGCTTTTTAAGCGGTCAGCGAGTGCTTGCATGGATTACTCACCCTCTTGATGACGGTTTGCGCCACAAAAGCTGTGCAATACGCTTTTGACGCGTTCTTCCATGCGATAATTAATGCTTGATTCACCGGCTTCAATCTGGACGTCACCTCGATTGAGCGATGGTTCAGCAACTAACGTCCAGTTGCGACAATCAAGGTCTTCTTCACCATAAGCTGAACGAATAATCGCGACATCTTCTGGATTCAGGTGCAAGGTAATAGGGTGGCCTGATATTGGTAGCGCCTCGACCGACTGCTTCACTGTATCTAAAATAATTTGAGGGTTGGTTTGTACTTCAACGTGCACCACTTCTTTGACTAAGCAGAGCACCATATCCACCAGCTGCTTTTCAACCTGAGCATTCATCAACTCCAAAGGTTGAGCAAACTGATTGGCCAAGTTCATAAAAGTTTCAACTTGCTGCTGAATGTATTCTTGCCCTGCAGTTACCCCTTCAGCTTTTCCGAGCTCGAGACCTTCAGCATGGCCGGCTTGCAACCCTTCTTCTTTACCTTTGTCGTAACCTTGCTTAAAGCCAGCTTCCTGACCTTGATGTAAGCCTTCTTGATAAGCACCTTGCTTAATCAGTTCAATTTGCTCTTCGGTTAGCGCAAGTGGCTGCTCTTCTTCAGGCTCATCAAAATTCGGCACCCATCCCGGGTCATAGTTGAACGCGGTTTGTTTTGCTTGTTTGGCTTTAGGCTCGCCATAATCAGGCAGCCCCCAACGTTGAGGTTCGATCATCGAATCATCTTCATCAGGACGGATAAATCCACGTTTTCTATCGCCAGCCATGGGTTACCTATTGTGTGTTCGATTAAGAAGTGAGGGTGCTCCGCAATAGGATAATTGCGAAGCAATAGAAATTATAAGAATTCGTCAGCACCGCCAGATAGCATGAGCTCACCAGCATCCGCCATTCGACGGGCAATTGCTAAGATTTCTTTCTGAGCGGCTTCTACATCTGCCACTCGTACTGGCGGCATCGCTTCTATGTCATCACGCATCATATCAGCAGCACGTTTAGACATGTTCTTGAAGACTTTCTCACGTAACGAGTCATCTGCACCTTTGAGTGCTTTTTGCAACACGTCTTGTGGTACGTCACGCAGCAACTTCTGAATACCTTGGTCGTCCACCTCGACTAAGTTTTCGAAGACAAACATTAGGTCTTGGATTTGCGTCGCCATGTCTTCGTCCTGATCGCGAATTTGTTCCATCAACAAACCTTCGACGTTATTGTCTAGGTAGTTCATGATCTCCGCTGCTGCTTTCAGGCCGCCAATTTTGGCTGCTTGTGCACCCGCTTGACCCGCGAACTGTTTCTCCATGATTTCGTTCAGCTCTGCCAATGCTGATGGCTGAACTTCTTCAAGGTTGGCAATACGCATCATCAGATCCAAACGCACGCGCTCAGGGAACTGAGACAAAATCTCTGCAGATTGGTCTGCTTCTAAATAAGACAGTACGATAGTTTGAATCTGTGGGTGTTCATTGACAATAATGCTCGCCACTTGGCGTGGGTCCATCCATTTCAAAGAATCCAAACCCTTTGAGCCCGTACCAAGTAGGATCTGGTCAACTAAGTTGTTGGCTTTGTCTTCACCAAGAGCGGCAACCAGTGCATTACGCATAAAGTCTTCGCTGCCCATACCAATGTTGGTGTATTTCTGGATATCCTCCAAAAACGCACGATGAACAGCAGATACCTTGTCTTGGCTGAGATCCTTCGCGCGAGCCATCGCACTACCAACACGCTGAACCTGTTTTGGTTCTAGGTGACGGATAATGCCAGCTGCATCTTGTTCATTAAGGCTCAGTAGCAAAATTGCCGCTTTTTCTTCGCCAGTAATGGTTGAAACATCCAGCTCTACTGGCATTCCCGCGGCGTTGTCATCTTGAGGTACGATATCGTTAGCCATTGTCATTCATCCAGTTTTTCACTACTTGAGCAGCCAGTTCAGGTTCATTCGCAACCAGAGCGCGAACCGCTTTCAATACATCTTCATCTTTATGAAGGTTTGGCAAATCAATACTTGAGCCAAACTCGAACAGTTCGCTGCTTTCGATGTCACTGCCAATCAAGCTAGTTTCACCATCCGCACCAATCGGCAAGCCGTCTGGTCCGTACATTTCGTCTTCATCATCGCTGGTAGGGTTAAGCAATTTCTTCATTGCTGGGCGAACCAGAACCAACACAACCACAATAATCACTAATGCACTTGCGAACCAACGAACCCAATCACTGAAGTTAGGGTGCTCCCAAATTGGTGGTTCTTCTAGCTGCTCAGCCTCTGGCTCAGCAAACTTTACACTCAATACATTCAGCAAATCGCCACGGCCTTGATCAAAGCCAACAGTACCAATTAATACTTGGCGAATGGCATTGATTTCAGATTCGGACATTGGGGTATAAGTCACTTCACCCGTATCAGGGTTAACTTGACGACGGTCTTTAATCGCAACAGAAACGGTCTGACGAGCCACCGTCCCGGTCTGCTTTCGCTCGTGGCTGATGGTGGTATCTAGCTCAAAGTTACGCGTGGACTCTTTACGAACTGACCCCTGCCCCATGACAGAACCATCTTTCATTTGAGCCACATCTTGCGGAATTGAGGCATCCGCTGGAGGCTGATTACTCAACGCACCCGGAATACCCGCTACCATGTTACCGTTATTGTAATCTTCGAGTGCGTACTCACTGCGGGTCGCAGGGGTGTTCGGATCAAAGCGTTTGCGAGTTTGTTCAACCGCACTGAAATCCATTTGGATGTCAACCTGCGCCGTATAGTTGCCATAACCTAAAATCGGTAATAGTACGGAATCAATTTTTTCGCGCAGCGCTTGTTCTTGGTTGCGTTCTAATTCTTGTTCTTTGCGTCGCGCCGCAGAAGCAGGATCTTGGGAGCCTGAGCTGAGTAAGCGGCCATGCTGATCTGTGACGGTAATTCGAGAAGTTTTCATTCCCGGCACGGCACTCGCTACCATGTCGACAATAGAATCCACTTCTTGCTGCTTAAGGTTCGTGCCTGTCGACAATGTCAAAAATACCGACGCAGACGCTTCTTGGTTATGACGCACAAATACGCTGTGCTTTGGCAGTGCCAATAACACTCGTGCTTTGCGAACTTGCTTCATTTCTTCAATTGCTTGAGCCAATTGGCGCTCTCGACTGAGTTTGAGACGCTCTTGCTCGAGACGTTGTGAAACACCAAAACCCATGTCTTGCAGCAAAATATCATCGCCTGCTTCTGTAGCTTGGTTAACGCCGGAACGAACCATGCCAAGTTTGATCGAGTTGTACTCACTCGATTCAACAGAAACAGTATTGCCATCAAGCTTATAATTGATTTTCTGCTGGTCCAGATAATCCAGAACGGGGATCAATTCTTCGGTCTCATACGCACCAAGTGGGCGCATCTCCGGTTCTTTGACCCAAAAGAACAGCATCACGATCAATGCAACACAGATGGATATCGACAGCACAAGCACAACCTGACGAAGTAAATCGAGGTCGCCCACTGCCATATCGAATTTTGACGCACTGCGCTCCTCTAGATCTGGATTTTGACTCTCCACATCCACATCGGAACTTGCTACCAGTGCACCATCTGAGCCGCCTTCAGTGACGGTTAAATCTGTAGACTTGTCTGCCACACTTATTACCTAAATTACACTGGCATGTTCATGAGGTCTTTATATGCCTCAACGAGTTTATTGCGAATTTGAACCGTCGCATCAAAAGCGACACTAGACTTGTTACGAGCGATCATAACGTCAGAAAGGGATACATCGGCATCACCACGATCAAAACGGGTTTGTAAATCACCAGATGCTTTTTGAAGTGTGTTCACGTTATTGATGGCTTTAGTTAGGAGATCGTTAAAATCCGCTCCAACTTTCGCCCCACTTGCAGTAGGAGCCGTATTGGTTGCTTCTACCATCATGGCGCGCATTTCTGCCTGAATACCATCAATTTTCATTAGCACCTCTAAGCCAAAAGATTGACTATTAACAAAACTGATTATTGACACAGCAATTAACGTGCCATAAGACATTAGCAATCAATTTACTTACACTTTTTGTCTTATGGCCGTTGTCTGTGTTAATTCGGGATATCTATACCAGCATCACGCATTTTGGCAAGCTTATAGCGCAAGGTTCGAGGGCTTATACCCAGTTTCTCCGCCATTTCTTTGCGTCGACCATTACACTCAACCAAAGTCTCTAAAATAATGGCGTATTCTTGATCGCGCAGCTCGCTGCCTAAGCCTTCTCCACCAGTTACGGGGCGGCTGACATTCTCAGCTTGCGCAACTGGCTTAACATTGGGCACGACCATATCTGCATTTTGCACCACGTGTTGTAAGCTATTGGCATCTTGCCAATCTACGCCCTCAAGCAAAATGTGCTCAGCATCGATGTCGCCATTTTCACTTAATATCAGCGCTCGTTGAACCACGTTATCCAATTCACGAACATTACCCGGCCAAGGGTATTGCAATAGTTTTTCTAACGCAACGGTCGAGAATTGAGGCACTGGCATGCCCATTTTGCTGCAATGACGCTCAGCAAGATGCTTGGCAAGCGGTGCAATATCGCCTTTACGTTCTTTAAGTGCAGGCCACGCAATTGGGAATACATTCAGGCGGTAATATAAGTCCTCTCTGAAGTTTCCTTCTGACACGTATTGCTTAAGATCACGGTTACTCGTCGCTAACACACGAACATCTAACTTGATGCTTTTGCGACTACCTAGGCGCTCTACTTCTCGCTCTTGCAAAACACGCAACAACTTCGCTTGCAGGTTCAAGTCCATCTCACTGATTTCATCAAGTAAGATTGTGCCACCTTGTGCTTGTTCAAACTTTCCTGGGCATGCCTGAACAGCACCAGTAAATGCGCCCTTTTCATAGCCAAACAGTGTTGCTTCGAGCATATTGTCAGGAATCGCGGCACAGTTAATTGCGACAAAAGGACCATTTTTACGATTTGACGCGTTGTGAATATAGCGCGACATCACTTCTTTACCTGAGCCACTAGGACCTAGCACCATAACATTCGCATCTGTACGTGCCACTTTATCGGCCAACGCGAGTAAACGTAGACTTTTCTCATCTGCCACGACCGCGTCACCGTTGTCATCACTTTTTATCGGTGCATATCGACTGACCATGTTCAGCAATACTTCTGGTGCAAATGGTTTCGCCATGTAGTCAATCGCGCCATCTTTCATTGCAGACACGGCATCTTCAATGTTGGCGTACGCCGTCATTAGCAATACTGGTAAGTTAGGCCAATTCTGCTTGATGCTTTTGAGCAGAGCTAAGCCACCCATACCCGCCATTTGCACATCAGAAACGACGATATCAACCGTATTCGATTTCAGCTTTAACAGTGCATCTTCAGCACAGTCCGCTTCCAACCACTCATACCCTGCCAGAGCCAGAGTATCGACTAGGGCTTCACGAAGACCTTCATCGTCTTCTACGATCAGCACTTTGCTTTGCGCCATTATGATTCTCCAGAAATTGTTATTACCAAAAGCCGCTTATTGCGCTTCTGTTTGCACTCGCTCTAGCGGAATGCACATGGTGAAGCAGGCTCCATCACCCTGCTCTGAAATAAGTTCCAATCGACCGTCATGGGCACGGCAAACCATTTGAACAACTGCCAACCCTAATCCAGTTCCTTGAGAACGTGTGGTAAAAAATGGCTCCATAATTTTGGCTTGCAGTTCTTCGGGCACTCCCGGTCCGCTGTCTTGCACAGAAATGCGTAACTCACCATTTACCGGGCGGAAAAAAATATCGACTTGCGATTCTTTACCAGACATTTGAATCGCATTCATGACCAGATTACTTAATGCGGATGCAATGGCGTTCGCATTGCCTAGTAGCTCAGTTTGTTCTTCTTCCACTTCTAGGCAGTAATCAATACTGTTGTTTTTTAGCGCGGTTTCGACCATCGGCTGATATTCCGCTACCAACTGGGCAATCGTAAATGGCTTAATGACCTTATTATCACCACCTTTAGCAAAAAGCAGCATATCATTAACCTGCTTTTCCAAATCGTGCAGTCGATCCATTAATTTGGTTTGGAAGCGATCTTTTGTCGCTGGAGGAAGATTTGGCGCTCCCAAATTGGATGCATATAACATAGCGCTCGACAGCGGCGTTCTTACTTGGTGAGCAAGCGACGCAACCATACGTCCTAACGACGATAAGCGCTGTAAATCACTGACACGAGCTTGAAGTAAACGGGTTTCGGTTAAATCGGTAATCAGGATCAATTGACCTGTTGTGGACGCCGAGATGGCGAGTCGAACTTTACGGCCATTACGTAATGAAACTTCATGGCCATCATCTTCACGTGGGTCAAACACCGCCTGAATAACGTTGAACCATTTTTCGTTAACCAGTGGAATCTCAAGAATTCGGTGCGCTTCTGGATTTGCTTCACGCACTACTCCGTACGTATCGAGCAAAATCACTCCAGCAGGCATCACATCGAGCACCTGTTTGTAGCGCTCAACCTGATTCTCTACGGAATCTAAATGGGATTGATTGGTGTTGTTATCCATTACTGCCTGTCGAAATATCGCCGCTAAAACTAAAATAGCTTGGTAAGCAATTAGCGTACCAAGCTATTTTTTATATTTATCAGGACGTTAAGCCATCGACAATAAGTTGACACTCAGAGGTAACGGTTTTGGATGCCAGAAAAACGATGTTAACTAGCACAAGTGATAATTCAGATATCGTCTTAAAAAACTTCACTTTACCTAGCGCTGTAAGTTGTACTTACGCATTTTTTCCACCAGCGTAGTACGTCGCATACCCAGCATGTCGGCCGCTCTTGCTACAACACCACCCTGCGCTTCTAATGCTTGGCTGATCATATTAACTTCTAAATCAGCCAGCAGCTCTTTCAAATTAACCCCTTCCGGTGGCAGCGCTTGCGGGGCGTTCATGCTGTGATCAAGGTCGTCTTGATCTTCAAAGCTAAAATCTTCAGAGAAGATATCTTGGAATACATCACGCTCTTGCTCTTCCACCGAAACAAATGGATTGCTCTCTGGTTGGAACTCTGGGATGTCACTGTAGCGATATTTGGTTGGTAGATGGTTTACATCCACCAAGCTATTTGGATACAGAATAATCATTCGCTCAACAAGATTAGCCAACTCGCGTACGTTGCCCGGCCAGTTATGCTCCATCAGTGAGTTGATTGCACGAGGTGTAAAGCAGATAGGTTGTCCGCCTTCCGCCTCTAAACGTGTCATCAGTTCTTGCAGCAGCAATGGTATATCTTGTTTGCGCTCTTTCAGCGCTGGCATCTCAATTGGAAACACGTTCAGACGATAGAACAAGTCTTCTCGGAACGTACCTTCTTCAATCATATTTTCTAGATTACGGTGTGTCGCCGCCACAACTCGAACATTTACCTTGATGGTACTATTGCCACCTACACGTTCAAAGCAGCGTTCTTGCAATACACGAAGCAACTTTACTTGCATCGACATTGGCATATCGCCAATCTCATCAAGAAAGATAGTGCCACCGTCTGCGAGCTCAAATCGACCTTTACGGGCAGTTAACGCACCAGTAAACGCGCCTTTTTCGTGACCAAATAATTCGCTTTCTAGGAGCTCAGGCGGTATTGCACCACAGTTAATAGGTACAAATGCGCCATCGCGGTATGAAGAGTGATAGTGGATGTTACGCGCAACAACTTCTTTACCTGTACCGGACTCACCTAAGATCAACACGTTTGCTTCCGTGTTTGATACTTGCTCAATCAGGTGTCGAACTTCTTGAATACCTCTACTTTGACCAACTAAGCTGCGAAAAAGCGTGTTTTTGCGTGCACTAGCAACAACATTCACTCCTTTTCGCCCCAGAAAATCTTTGCAGTGGCGTAACGCTTCACTAAGCTGTGGGTAATTAAGCGGCAGCTCTAGTTCACCAACAAAATTTGGAAGATCATCAACAGGCAAAGGAAAACGGCCCATGACTAGAAGAGGGATGTGGTAAGCGCTGTTTAAATGAGAGATAACCGTACTCGCCGCTTGACCTGCTGGAATATTACCAACAATACAGCACGACCATACGCTAGACCAATCAACATCGCTGAGCTGATCAGAACTGACCGCTTCGCAATTTTCTCCAACAAATTCCAATATATTGCTTAAATTTAAACGACTTGATGCGTCATCATCAATTACAAGCAGCTTTGCCAAACCATGCATAAGTAAGAATGATTGCCTTTATTTTAGGTGCGTTGCGGCCAAACCTTGATTTGCGCAATTGGGTGCTAAAGAAGGCAGAACCACCACACTCAATTTACGATAGACAAAATAGGAAAATCAGCAACAAAAAAGCCATTAGGGCTACTAATGGCTTCTATTTTATTTGAATATAAAAATAAGGCAACCAAGCAATGGAGAGGTGTGAGCTTGATAGAAACTTTGCTACACAACTCGTTGCGCAATTGACAAATATATTCGTCTAGTATCTTAACGCATTGTTTTGACTATTAAATACCAACTTCAGCAGCGGTAAGATTATGAAACTCTGTTGGGATTTGGTCCCAAGCGGACTTGATCTCACGGATAATGTCGATAACGTCGTCGATCAGCTGAGGCTCATTTTGATGGTTAGCAGCAGAAATTTGCGTGATCATAAACTCATACAGTGAATCTAAGTTTGAAGCAATATCACCACCGTCATCCATAGATAGACAGCTGCGTAGCGCGATAATGATGTCTAACGCTTTACCCAAGCGCTCACCTTTTGCTGGAATATTGCCTGCTTGCATGGCTGCTTTACCTTGAATAAGGCGCTCAATCGCACCAGCCATAAGCATTTGAATGACTTTGTGCGGAGAAGCCGCGCTAAGCTGGCTGTCGACTGATACCTTTTTGTATGCTTGCAAAGAACCGCGCATAGTAATCCTCTTTTAAATAAATTTTTTGTACTGCTGAAGTGAACGCTGGCCATAACGAAACTTATGGAGCTCTTTTCCGACCTTTGACGTTTCCGATTGCATCAGCTCGACAATTCTTTTGGTACGAGTTAGCAATGCTTGCCACTCTGCATCCTGCTTAACCAAAGGATTTTGATGAATAATTGGTAACAGGTTTTGCAATAACCGTTCCCTGATATCGACCAAGCGAAGAATTTCTTCAGCATTAAAATCAACTTTTTCTAATTCTTGCGTAATTAGTTGATCTATATCACTAATTTCCATGAGTTCTTTTTGCATTTATTAACCCAACGCACTCATCAAAGCGCCCAACTGGCCCTGCATTTTACCGGTCGCATCTTGCATCGCGGTAAACTTCGCATGAGTACGCTTCTCTAGGCTTTCCATGCGGCGATCTAATGCCGCTTGATCGTCACTCAAACGGTAGTTTTGTTCTGTGAGACTTTTTTCTCGAGTACGAATACTGCCTGTAATACCTGTGATACCGTGAATCGCATCTTCTACTCGTTTAGCAAAACCTGTGTTGCCACCGAAGAACTTTTCTAACTCGTTGAAGTTATTGTTCAACTGGCGGTCTAGCATGTCATAGTTGATTTCTAGGGTGCCTTGACGTGTGGTCGTAATGCCAAATTCTGTTAAGGACTTTAGGTTTTCAGGTGCTTTATCGATTCGAGTAGAAAAGACCGATTTTAATCGTGAATCTGCACTGCGTACGGTGCTGTCACCTGACAACGGCCCTTTTTGACCAGTTACCGGATCCACACTCGCCAACGCTTGGGAGGTTTGATAAAACGAGTTATACGCTGCCACAAAGTTTTCGATATCGTTGCGTACACTTTGACGGTCGTACTCGACACCAATTTCAGCAGGCGGTTTATTCGGTTCTGATTTGCCTTTTAGCGTTAAATCAACACCTTCGATCGCATCTTCAATCACATTGTTGTGGCTAGATAGCTTTGCCACTCCATCAAGCAGAACTTCTGAATCTTGCCCTGCTTGTACTTCTGTCATTCCAAGGTATTGTTCAAAAGCAGATTGTGCCTTTGCGATTTTCGCTTCTGCTTCATCAATTTTTTCCAGACGCTCACGTTCTTGAGGATCAAGTTTAGCGCGATGAATTTGCTTAGCTTGCGCTTCGGAAAGTTCACCACGTGCCACTTTTTCGTCTAACGCTTGCTTTTCACTCGCAATTTTTTGCTCGATTTCCGCTTTTTCTTGCTCAAGAAGCTGCTTAGCCTCTTTCGTCGTAACGTAAGAATCGGTTAGGGTGCCCGATGCGGCATTATTCCAGCCTGGAACATCTGGTGCCTTCTCTATTGCCTTTTCGTCGAGTTCGAGCTCTGGTTCTTCATAAGAGTCTAACAAAGTACCTGACGCAGTTTCTGTCCACCCTGGAATTCTGTCTTCAGGGTGTAAACTCGCGCGTCGGTTGGCTTCATCAATGGCTTCTTGACCAGCTTTGGCTGCTTCTGCACCCGCCGCAGAGATTGGCGCTTGCGATGCATCATCTTGTACATCGTCTGCCGCTTTTTGCTCTTCTGGAGGTAGAGGATTGCCGTTTGCATCTAGCTCTTCTGCTGGTTGTTCCGGAAATTTAAGAGGACCTAAGACATCTTCCGCCGCTGAACGAGCTTCTTCAAGCGCGTTGACGCGGTCTTCAAGTGTTTGGTATTCGAAGTATTTAAGAGGGTTGCCTTTTTCGGCCTCCACACTGACTCTGATTTGATGATCCTTACCAGAGAGGTTAGAAGCAAGGATAAGGCGTGGACCTTCGACGTCGTTAATAAGAGATGCACGAACGCCAGGGTTATCTTTAGCGCCATTGATGCCGCGTACGACATCGATGAGCTTAGATCGGGAACGAACATCGATATTAAAACGCTCATCACCAAGCGAAATCTGCAGCTTACCAGGGCCAAATTTTGCGTCTTCTGGCAATACGTCAGAAGCGACTTTGTGGCTCTGAGCAAGCTGCAACACATCGATAGCATATTTGCCAGCGATAGCATCTGTGGTTGCCGTGGCAGATACGATATTGTCATTGGTCGTTTCGACAGTGCGAACGGCAAATGCTTTCTCCTGACGAAAGTTCGCCATGAGATTTTTCATCGTATCCAATGATTCTCTGAGTCGCCCGTAAGCACTGATACTGGCATTAATTGTCGTGCGTTCGTTGTCGATGCGTTGCTGCTTTGGTACGCGTTCGGCATCCACAATTTTGCTGACCATGGAATTAATATCCATGCCGCCAGACATCCCCAAAGGGCCTAAACTCATCAAATCACCTCTAAAAACGACTTACACTTTTTCAGTCAACAACCCGCTGTTGGCTGTGTGCTCAGCTAGGCGACGCAATACCACTAGCATTTCTTCATCAGGAATTTGACGAATCACGTCACCGGTATTGGCTTCATAAATCGTCACCACATCTCGTCCGGATTCTTCATCCACTCGAAATGCGACTCCTTTGTTTATGGACGTGACAAATTCATTCATTTGTGCGACCAATTTTTCACGTTCTTCTTTGTTCAGTTCTTGACGGCTTTCAGCCATCTCGATCGCAGCTTGAACAGAGAAGTCGTATTCGGTGTTTTTCGCTTTTTGCGGCGAAATCTCACCATTTGAATTTGCTGGGCTAGACGTGCCTATATCATTGCCATTTTTATTTGCAAACTTTGTGCCATTTGGCGTGCCGTAAGGCTGGATGTTCGATGCGTAGGAGGATATATCCATTACAATCTCCCTTCCACCTTATGGGCTAACGATAGAATCTATCGCTTTGGTGCCCCAGCACTAAGGTGTTGACCTCAGGCTGGGTTTACCACTTAGCCCAACAAGCTTAGCGCTGCAGATGGAGACTGCTTCGCTTGAGCCAGGATTGAAGTACTTGCTTGCTGAAGAATTTGCGACTTAGTCATCGCAGTGGTTTCCTTCGCGTAATCAGTATCTTTAATACGGCTTTTAGACGCGTTAACGTTCTCGTTAATGTTGTCTAGGTTGCTGATTGCGTGGTTGAAGCGGTTTTGGAAAGCACCGAGTGAAGCTCGTTGGCTGTCTACGGACTTAAGAGCGCCGTCGATAACCGCTACTGCTTCTTGAGAGCCAGCTACTGTGGTTACGTCGATGTCTTTCACTGTTACGTCTTTCGGACCACCAAAGCCGATCTCGTCTGCTAGGTTGCCAGAAAACTCAACATCACCTTCAACTTTTTGAGAAGAAGCAAATACTTGTAGTTTGCCATCTTCGCCAACAGAGGCTTTTACATCATCGTTTTGACCGTTGATGTATGTCGCTAGCTGTTCAATATCATCGCCTTGCTTAGCGCTGATTGATAGCTCTTTCTCTTCACCCTGCTTGTTGGTGTAGCTCATTTTGAACTCTGTTTTCTCACCAACAGTCCAAGATGCGTCTTTACCCTCTTCTGCTGCGTAGCTCTTACCACCCATTGCTGAAGTGTCTGAGCGTAGGTTACCCATAGAAAGCATCACTGCTTCACCTGAGTCCGCCCCGATTTGGAAAGACTGAGTACCGTAAGTACCGTTTAGAAGCTTGTTACCACCGAAAGAGGTAGTTTCAGCAATACGGTTTAGCTCGTCGTTTAGCGCTGTTACTTCTTCTTGGATCGCTACACGTTCTGCTTTTGAGTTAGAGCCGTTCGCCGATTGAAGCGAAAGATCACGCATACGTTGTAGGATGTTGGTAGATTCATTCATTGCACCTTCAGCAACCTGTGCAATAGAAATACCGTCGTTTGCGTTTTTCACTGCCATGTCTAGGCCACGGCTTTGTGCATTCAAGCGGTTTGAAATCTGTAGACCTGCAGCATCGTCTTTCGCGCTATTGATTTTATAACCCGAAGACAAACGCTCCATTGATTTTTGTTGACCGTCAGCTGCCTGGTTTAGGTAACGCTGTGCAGTCATCGCAGAAACGTTAGTATTAACGTTAATCGCCATAATTGATCTCCTTAAGGCTTTAGTGAATGTACCGTCGTGTCTCTCACCTCACTTAGGTACATCTCATTTCTCTCAGTCCCTTTAACGGCGACCGATGAATATCCTTTAGAAGAAATTTTCAATTTTTTGCGATTATTTTCTTTGGCTTACTGAAATGTGATGAAGCTCTAATGTCGTGATTCGCAGAAATCCTGGGGGCCCAAAAGACAGAAAAAAACCCAGCCGAAGCTGGGTTTACTCGCTCATCTCTCACCACGAGCCAATGAGGTTCTCGTCTTAGGTTTGAAATTAACCTAGCAGACTTAGCGCTGAGTTTGGCGCTTGTTTCGCTTGCGCAAGGATTGAGCTTGACGCTTGCGATAGAATTTGTGATTTGGTCATTGCCGTCGTTTC